>NZ_JACSLW010000001.1:963194-1083444 GCF_018618345.1 Exiguobacterium sp. s36 | reverse complement strand
TGTTGTGGTGACTTCATTCTACACGAGGCCGTCGCTATGGGCTTTTTTGCGTTCACGTTCAGGTGTTGCACTTAATTTTATAATTCATCATACCCAAAATGCTTGAGGAGGAACGGACATGTTAACACGACTATTGACGAACCCATTGACGACGAATGAAATGAAACTGGCAGCGGCCGAGCTGTTCCAAGCCGATGAAGCGCAAATCGCCGAGGTGTTACTCGCCATGAAAGCGCGCGGTGAGACGGCTGAGGAGATGGCCGGACTCGCTGACTATATTCGTGAGGCGGCAACGTTCCCCGAGACGACGCTCCCTGTGCTCGACGTCTGTGGCACAGGCGGTGACGGGGCGAACACGTTCAACATCAGCTCGACGGTCGCATTCGTCTTGGCGGGATTAGATATCCCGGTCGCCAAACATGGGAATCGCAGCGTGTCGAGCCGGTCAGGCAGTGCCGACGTCCTCGAGTCATTGAATATCCCGATCGTCCAAAGTCATGAGGCGATGCTCGCCGACCTTGAGCGGACGAACTTGAGTTTCTTGTTCGCCCAACATATCCATCCGGTCATGAAACATGTCATGCCGGTCCGGAAACGACTCGCAACGGCGACCATCTTCAATCAAATCGGCCCGTTGACGAACCCGCTCAAACCGAAGCGGCAATTGATCGGCGTGTACCATCCATCGCTCATCGAGAAAATGGCGACGGCGATGCGCCACCTCGGCGTCGAGCGCGGCATGGTCGTCCATGGGGCAGGCGGGCTGGATGAAGCGAGTCTCGCTGGCAGAAATGACGTCTTGTTCTTCAACGGCGACAAAGTGGCCCGTTACACCGTCGACCCGCGCGACGTCGGATTGATGCGCGCTCCGCTGTCGGCCTTGCAAGGCGGGACACCAACTGAGAATGCGGCGACGCTCCTGGCCGTCTTGAACGGAGAGCAGGGACCGGCGCGAGACGTCGTCTTATTGAACGCCGCGCTCGCCCTCTGCACATATGGGACGGTCCAGACGCTTCGTGAAGGTGTCGCGGTGGCAACGGCAAGCATTGATGAAGGGCACGCTATCCGCGTGCTCAAACAATTACAACGAACGGAGGTTGGCGCATGAGCTACTTGACGAAAATCATCGGAACGAAAATTGAAGAGGTCAATCAAATGGAAGACATCGAGGTGACGCAGACGACAGCCATCTCATTACCGCTTTTAATGAAGGACGGCTTTCATGTCATCGCCGAAATTAAGCGGTCCTCCCCGTCAAAAGGAGTGATTCGCCAAGAAGTGGACGTCGTGAGCCGGGCCCGCACGTATGAACAGGCAGGGGCGACAATGATTTCCGTTTTGACGGATACGACCTACTTCAACGGTTCGTTCAACGACTTGCGTGATGTCGCGGCCGCTGTTGAGATCCCAGTCCTCTGCAAAGACTTTATCATCGATGAACGACAGCTCGACCGGGCGAAGGAAGCTGGAGCGAGTGCGGCACTATTGATTGTCGCGGCGCTCCATCCGAGCCGGCTTCATACCTTAAAACAGTATGCGCGGTCCATCGGCCTCGACGTGCTTGTCGAAGTTCATGATGAGGCCGAGCTCCAGACGGCGCTCGAACTGGGCGATGTGTTGATTGGCATCAACAATCGAAACTTGAAGACGTTCGAGGTCTCGCTCGACACGTCGGTCGACTTGATGACGAAGTATCCAGATGTCGCGTTCGTCAGCGAGAGCGGCGTCAGCACAGGCGAGGCGGCCCGTCGGTTACAGACGGCCGGGGCCCGAGCGATTCTCGTCGGGGAGGCGCTCATGCGACAGGACGACCCGACAGCCTTGATTGAGGAGTTGACATCATGTTCGTTAAAATATGTGGATTGACGACGGAAGCGAGTGTCGCGACGGCGATCGAGGCCGGAGCGGACGCTATCGGATTCGTCTTTGCGAACAGTTCGCGCCAAATCGACATCGCGACGGCGCAACGGCTTCGGGGGTTCATCCCGGAAGATGTCCGAGTCGTCGGCGTATTTCTCGATCCAACAATCAAAGAGGTCGAAGCTGCCGTCGCTTGCGGGTTGACCGACATTCAATTGCACCGCCGGACGCGGCCGCTTGAAACGTTCCGTCAGTTCGGTCTCCCGATCATCGAAGCGGATCACCAGTCTGAGGCCGACGTCATTCTTCTCGACGCACCGACACCGGGCAGTGGGCAGGCGCTCGATTGGGCGACGCTCGAACGGCCGGAGCAGACGTTTTGGCTCGCCGGTGGATTGAATGTCGACAATGTCGGTGCGGCGATTCGCGCCATGCGACCGGACGGCGTCGATGTATCAAGTGGTGTGGAGACGAATGGACAGAAAGATCACGATAAGATTCGCGCGTTCATCCGACGCGCCAAGGAGGAAACACAATGTATACACAACCAGTGAACGGAAAGTTTGGACCATATGGCGGAAAATATATCCCTGAGACGCTCATGCAAGCAGTCGAAGAGCTCGAAGTGGCTTACGAGGAAGCGAAACAAGACCCTGAATTCCAGGAACGTTTCGCTGATCTCCTCAGTGAGTATGTAGGACGGGAAACGCCACTCTATTATGCGGAGAACATGAGCCGCCGCCTCGGGACGAATGTCTATTTAAAACGAGAAGATTTGAACCATACCGGTGCCCACAAAATCAACAACACGATCGGCCAGGCGCTCCTTGCCAAACGAATGGGCAAACAAAAAGTCGTCGCCGAAACAGGCGCGGGACAGCACGGGGTCGCTACGGCGACGGTATGTGCGCTGCTCAATCTCGAATGTACGATTTTCATGGGTGAGGTCGACGTCGAACGTCAAGAATTGAACGTATTTCGAATGGAGTTACTCGGTGCAAAAGTCGTTCCTGTTAAGTCGGGGAGTCGAACGTTAAAAGATGCCGTCAACGAGGCGCTCCGTTACTGGGTCAAACATGTCGATGACACGCATTACGTGATGGGGTCGGTGCTCGGACCGCACCCGTTCCCGACGATGGTCCGCGATTTCCAAAGCGTTATCGGGACAGAGACACGTCGTCAAGTGCTCGAGAAGACAGGTCGTCTCCCTGACGCGGTCGTTGCCTGTGTAGGCGGCGGTAGCAATGCGATGGGCATGTTCTATCCGTTCTTGAATGACGAAACAGTCGCCTTATACGGTGTCGAGGCAGCAGGGAGCGGTGTCGACACGGACAAGCATGCGGCAACGCTCACGAAAGGCGAGGTCGGGGTGCTTCACGGGTCGCTCATGTATGTGCTCCAGGACGCAGCCGGGCAAATCCAGGAAGCCCACTCGATTTCGGCCGGACTCGATTATCCGGGTGTCGGACCAGAACACAGCTTCTTGAAAGATATCGAACGGGTCCGCTACGCGGCGGTCACGGACGAGGACGCACTCGCAGCCTGCATGTCGCTCAGCCGTCAAGAAGGGATTATTCCGGCACTTGAGTCGTCGCATGCGCTCGCTTATGCGGAAACGCTCGCCCAAACGATGGACGAGGACGACGTGCTCGTCATCTGTCTATCTGGTCGCGGGGATAAGGATGTTCATACGATTCGAGAAAGGGTGACTCAATGATGAGATTAGATGAAGCGATTCGACAGCGGAGTGAAGGGACGGCGTTCGTCCCGTACATCATGGCCGGGGACGGCGGACTCGATCACTTGATTCCGACGATTGAACGGCTAGAAGCGATGGGAGCGACGGCCATCGAACTCGGGATTCCATTCTCGGATCCGGTGGCAGACGGTCCCATCATCGAGGCGGCTGGAATGCGCGCCCTCGAACAAGGTGTGACGTTGACGGACGTGTTGGACCGTTTAATAGAAGGAACGGGTCGTTTTTCGGTGCCGATCGTCCTGATGACGTACTTGAATCCGGTGTTCCGGTTCGGGGTCGAGCGCTTCTTCGAGCGAGCGGCAGCGTCTGGGGTCAGCGGCGTCATCATTCCCGATTTGCCGTTTGAAGAGAGCCTCGATTTGTTCGCTGGCATCGATCGTCACGGAGTCGCGGTCGTACCGCTCGTCACGTTGACGAGCAGTCAGACCCGCATCGACACGATTCTGGATCAGGCGGAAGGATTCGTCTATGCGGTGACGCTCAAAGGGACGACTGGGAAGACGGACGTGTTCCCGGATGAGTTACTTGAGCACTTGCGTTCGTTGACGGCACGTTCGCCCGTACCGGTGCTCGCCGGTTTTGGTGTCCATCGCACTGATCAGGTCCGGACGCTCGGGTCAGCCTGTGACGGGGTCGTCGTCGGTAGTTTCATCGTCGAGGCGCTCCATGCGGGACGTGAACAGGACGTGGCCACGTTGATTGCATCGGCGCGGACGGTCAACGCAAAAAAATAAGGGTCGTGCCTCGGCACGATCCTTATTTATTCTTCGATTTCAATGGTACGGGTGCTCGAGCCGTCATCGGCTTTCGGTACGGTCAAGTGGAGCACGCCGTCTGACAGTTTCGCTTTGATGGCATCTTCTTTCACGTTCGGTAGATAGAGTGAACGTTGCATCGATGTGACGCGGCGTTCCCGATAGACGTAGTCTTTGTCTTCTGCTTTCTCTTCACGTTGGTCGACCGAGAGGATGAGATAGTCTTTGTCGTAGCGGATGTGAATGTTATCTTTTTTGATGCCTGGCATCTCGGCCTCGATGACGTATTGGCCGTCCTGGTCCCGGACGTCGAGTTTGAACGAGTCGAGGAACGACGTCGCGCCGTCTTTCGGATCGAACAGTTGATTCATCCGATCAAAGACGTCGCCGAACAAATCTTTGCGCAATCGATCGAGCTCGTTCTTCCGGAATGGCGTCAAATCGAACATACAAATTCCCCCTTCAAAAAACGGACAGAGTAGAAGTGTTGTCACTTTTACTCTCTCCGTTTTTAGCTAAGGATAAACGTAATTGACGTGACAGTTCGATGAAGAAAAGAGGGTCACAATTCGACGCGTTCTAACCCGTCTTCCCCGAACTTGCGGTCGAGTTGGTCGTGGCGATACGTCGAGGCGAGGACGTATAACAAGTCGCCTGGCTCGATTTTCGTCTGGCCCGTCGGCGGGATGAGATAGTCTTGACGGACGATTGCATTCACGACCGTGTTCGGTGGCAAGGTGATATCGGCGAGCGTTTTGCCAATCATTGATGATTCTTCGGTCGCCACGTAAGGGACGAGCTGATGTTGCGATTGCTTGCTCGAGACGAGTGCGATCGTGTATGGTGAGCGGATTTTATCCGGTCCGAGCAAATCGAGTTTCGCCGCGAGCGGTGTCAATGTCGTTCCTTGAATCAAGGCACTCGTCACGACGACGAAGAAGACGGCGTTGAAAATCAATTGGGCGTTGTCGATGCCTGCGATGAGCGGGAACGTAGCGAGGACAATCGGCACGGCGCCTTTTAGTCCGGCCCACGAGATAAACAGTTTTTCTTTGTGGGTAAACTGCATCTTGATTGTCGATAAATAGACGGCAATCGGCCGGGCGATGAACATCAGGATGAATGAAATCAATAACCCTTTCCAGATGAGCTCGGGGTCAAGCAACTGTCTCGGGAAGACAAGCAGACCGAGGATGACGAACATGATGATTTGCATGATCCAGGCCAAAGCCTCAGAGAATTGAACGATTGTCACTTCATGGGCCGTGTGCGCATTCCCAACAATCATCGCGGCGAGATAGACGGCAAGTAATCCACTGCCTGCAAAGTAAGCAGCGACCCCATAGGTCATGAAGGCCATTGAAATCATGAGGACAGCATGCAGACCACTCGACTCGAGACGCAAATGGTTAAGCATGAGTCGGGACAAGTTTCCGAGCATGTAACCGACGAACGCGCCGACAATGATTTGCAGGATGAACATCCAAATACCGTCCCAAATCGTCGTGTCGGGTTTTAACATGAAGTCGAGGGCGAGAATCGTCAAGAACATCGCCATCGGGTCATTCGTGCCGGACTCAGCTTCGAGTGTCGAACCAACTTTCGGTGAGATATTCTTTCCTTTGAAGGCGGCGAAAACAGCAGCCGCGTCAGTAGAGCCGATGATGGCGCCAAATAGGAAAGATTCCACCCAGTCGAAGCCAAATACGAAACGAACGGCCACAGCGATGAGCCCGGTCGTCAACAGCACGCCAATCGTAGCGAGTGAAGCGGACGGGGCGAGCACGCTCCGGATTGACGACCATTTCGTCTGTAAGCCACCTTCGAACAAGATGACGACGAGGGCCGCGACCCCAATCATTTGAGCGAGATTGGTGTCATCGAAGAAAATCAGCCCAGTAATATCGCTGCCCATCAGCATGCCGATGCCCATGAACAAAATCAGGGCAGGTAAGCCGAAACGCGTCGATACGCGTGTGGCCAACACGCCGGCGACAAGTAGCAGACCGAATAATAGAATCAAAATATCAGTACTCAAAATCGGTGCGGTCAAACACATCACTTCCTTTTTCACGTTGATATTTACATGTATTATTAAGTTCATTATACCATGAAATGGTTATGAATTAAGAAATGACGCATCGAGAATTATGCACATTGGAATAATCGGATATAGATGTGGTACAGTAGGGGCATCAAAAAGGGGGATTCACATGACTAAAATTCACGTGCTCCATGAAAACAACGAATGGACGAACCATCTCGTCCGACGACTCGAAGAATTATCATTGCCGTATGAACTGTGGCACCTCGATCAAGGGACGATCGACTTGGCGAGCGAACCGCCGGAAGGTGTGTTTTACAACCGGATGAGCGCGTCGTCGCATACGCGGGGTCACCGCTACGCGCCGGAACTGACGGAAGGGGTGCTCGCATGGCTCGAAGCGAACGGACGGACCGTCTTCAACGGGACGCGGGCGATTCGGCTCGAAGTGAGCAAGGTCAATCAGTATACGGCGCTTCAACGAGAAGGAATTCGTGTACCGAAGACAGTGGCAGCCGTCGGGAAGAAGCAAATCATCGAGGCGGCCGAGAAGCTCGGGATGACGCCGTTCATCACGAAACATAACCGAGCCGGCAAAGGACTCGGTGTTCAACTGTTCCATTCGATCGATGCGTTGAAGGCATACGTCGAGGGTCCGACGTTCGAGGAATCGATTGACGGGATAACGCTCATCCAACAATATATCGAGGCGCCCAAACCGTACATCACACGCTGTGAGTTCATCGGTGGTAAATTCGTTTACGCGGTGCGTGTCGATACGTCAGACGGTTTCGAACTCTGTCCGGCCGACGCCTGCTCGATTGAAGACCAGTTCTGCCCGGTCGGCGAGACACCACCGGCGAAGTTTGAAATCGTCGAAGGATTCAATGACCCAATCATCGGACAGTTGGAAACGTTCCTCCAGAAGAACGAGATTGCGGTCGCCGGGATTGAAATCATCGAAGACGCGGACGGGAACGTCTACGCGTATGACGTCAACACGAACACGAACTATAATTCTGACGCCGAAGCGAAAGCGGGGCAGTACGGTATGCTCGAACTTGCGACGTTCCTTGGGGACGCCTTGGCGGTCACGACGAAATAAAGACAGAAGAAAGGGTCAGGCTTTTGCCTGACCCTTTCGCTGTGTATGTTGTAATTGTTGTTCAAATCGAAGTTGGACTAATTCTGCTGTCGGTGCCATTCGTTCGATGAACGAATCTAAACGTTTCGCAGTGTCTCGATCTGATTCCTTGAACACGCGCATCGTTGTTCACCTCATTGATCATTGTTATGTTGCTTCTACAACAATGATTCCCGAGGGCATGATAGCGTAAACCTCGATTACCCGAGGAATGTGCCGAGTTCTTCTTTTGGAAGGATGTTCCCGACATAAAAGTCGCCGAACTCGCCATATTTGGCACTGACTTCATCAAAACGCATCTCATAGACGATCTTTTTGAATTGGAGCGAGTCTTCCGCAAACAAGGTGACGCCCCACTCCCAACCGTCAAAACCGGTCGAACCGCCGATGAACTGTTGAATCTTGCCGGCGTAGCTGCGGCCGATCATGCTGTGGCGATACATGAGGTCTTTGCGCTCATCCATCGACAACGTGTACCAGTTGTCCCCGTCGCGACGAGCCTTGCTCATCGGGTAGAAGCAGATGTGGGCCGCTTTCGGGAGTGTCGGATAGAGGCGGGCCCGAATGTGAGGGTTCTCGTACGGGTCACCGTCTCCAGAACCTCGATACATGCCGAGTTCGATGACAGACACGTATGAATAGCTTGGAATCATGTAATCGTACAATTTCGTCTTCCGAAGAGCGAGTTCGACTTGCTCGAGCTCTTTGAACGTCGGACGAAGGACCATCAAGACGACGTCCGCCTTTTGACCAAGGATCGAGTAAAAGGCATGGCTTCCTTCACCGCGTGTCTCGACCTCTTCGAGTGAGCCGAGGAAGGCGACGAACTCGTCAATCATCTCTTGACGGGCGGTTGGGTCGACTGCTTTTAAACGAGTCCAATCGATGGAGCGGAAATCATGGAGCGTATACCAACCGTCTAACGTGGCGGCTGCGTGTTGCGTTTGGGTTGTCGGTGCTGGACGTTCTGACATTAAAAAAACTCCTTTCGAGACTAGGCTTCGCTGACTATTTTACCATACACGTTTGACCGTCTGGCAAATTTGACGCCGCCGTGAGGATAGTCACACTCCGGGCGGGGTAAAGAGATAGGGAGCAAGATTTTTGAAAACGGCTTCACAATGGGCTGTATCAGTCGGAAATGGTAAACTGTTCTATTCATATAATGATTGATTTCAAGCGATTTATGACGAAATGGGCAGAATAGTTTATTTTAAAAATCGTACTGTGTATAATAAAACTCGCATATGGACGAGAGCGTCCGAGAGAGAAAAAATCCGATTTCTTCTAATCGAAAAGGAGTTCATTCACTATGAAACTATTTGACACGTTGAAACAAAAAGTCAGCCCGATTCGCCCGACCATCGTCTTCCCAGAAGGGATCGATGAGCGCGTCCTCGGTGCCGCTGTCCGTTTGAAAAATGATGGCATGGTTGAACCGATCGTCATCGGACCAAAAGCTGAACTCGAAGCGGTCGCTTCGAAGCACGGCTTTGACATCTCAGGTTTGACGCAATACGACCCAGCGACGTACGAAGACATCGATACACTCGTCGAATCGTTCGTTGAGCGCCGCAAAGGTAAAGCGACACCGGAACAGGCACGTGAATTGTTGTCGTCAGACGTGAACTACTTCGGTACGATGCTCGTCCACACAGGAAAAGCAGAAGGTCTCGTCTCAGGTGCGATGCATGCGACTGCCGATACGGTCCGTCCGGCCCTTCAAATCATCAAGATGCAAACAGGCATCAAAAAGACGTCAGGCGTCTTCATCATGGTACGTGACGACGAGCAGTACGTCTTCTCGGACTGCGCCATCAACATCGCACCGGATGCGGCTGACCTCGCCGAGAACGCCTACTTGTCAGCGTTGACAGCGAAGACGTTCGGCATCGAGCCGCAAGTCGCGCTCCTCAGCTTCTCGACAAAAGGATCAGCGAAGTCGCCAGAGACAGAAAAAGTCATCGAAGCGACACGTCTCGCCAAAGAGAAGGCGCCAAACCTTCCAATCGACGGCGAACTTCAATTCGATGCGGCGTTCGTACCGAGCGTGGCGGCGAAGAAAGCACCAGGCTCTGAAGTAGCCGGAAATGCGAACGTCTTCGTCTTCCCAAGCCTCGAAGCCGGAAACATTGGCTACAAGATGGTTCAACGTTTCGGCGGATTCGAAGCGATCGGACCAATCCTTCAAGGTCTCAACAAGCCGGTCAACGACTTGTCGCGTGGCTGTAACGAAGAGGACGTCTATAAATTGACGCTCATCACAGCGGCACAAGCCATCGACGAGCGCAACGAAGCGTAAGTCGCAGCATCCTTCCTGAGCGGAGGATGCTTTTTTTGTGGTCACATTGTAAACTATTGGAAAAGGGGGCGAGGAAATGGATGAAGAGGAAGGCATCATCACATTGCCGGAAGGGCATCGGTACGCCATGTTCGGTGGCGGGGATGATTATCCAATTAAAACGTATTACAAAGGGGTGTTCGAAACAGTATTCGTCGTGTTTCATCCGTTTCTGGTCCCGAAAGACGACCCGACCGCGGTTGACCGTTATGTCGAGTTGGATAAAAACGAGGTCGAACAGCAATTTCGGGCCATCACATGGGCAGATATGCGCCGCCGACTTGATTTCGATGACATCAAACGCATCGATCACGCACTCCGGACGATGATTGCGGCGCTGAAACCGCACGCCGAAGATCAAGAAGGTGCGAATCGAATCATCGAATTTTGCAATCGCGAGAACGTACTTCCACCAGGCGAAGGGGAGCTGTCGAATCTTTTAGAGAATCAGGTGTTACGAGCACTTCTTGAGATGGGAGAAGAGTGGATGTGGAGCGGAGACGAGTTCTGCACGGAACGGCATCTCATCAACATTCGGGAGACGCTAACCTCCGATACGTGGGGGATGCGTCATCGGACGTTCTTCGGACATCAACATGATTGGCTCATCGTACCGCCTTGGGATAGCCATTTCACGTTGATTTGTGGCAGCCGAGCTTGGGTCGAGCAGGTGGTCGAGCGGTGCGAACTCGAAGGCTTCTATTGTGATGAAAACACGACAATCAATTGGAGTTTGCTTGATCGAAAACTGAGGTAAACTAGTAGGGGACAACACTATTAAGGGGGAACTACCATGCAAAACATCCATGCAACTGAATTACGTGAAAAGCTTGAGAACGGCGAAACGCTCCATATCATTGACGTGCGCGAACAAGACGAGTACGACGCGGGCCATATCCCGCACGTGCCGCTCTATCCGCTGTCTGAATTTCCTGGCGTCACGGACAAGCTCGCGAAAGATAACGTTTATCACGTCATCTGCCGCTCAGGCGGCCGCAGTGTGACGGCATGCGACTATTTGGAGTCGGAAGGCTATAAGGTCGTCAACGTCGAAGGCGGCATGCTCGCGTGGGACGGCGATATCGAGGCGTGATGCTCGACAATCCATGGGTCGTCATCCCGCTGTTAATCGCACTCTATTTGACCGTCTATACGTTCGTCAAACGAGTCGATGGCGATAAATGGAGGCTCGTCTGGGCTGTCTGGCTCATCGTCATCGTCATGATGTTGACGATTCAGCTCGTCCAAAGTCTATAAAAAACGAGTGAAGCCCGCACAGGCTTCACTCGTTTTTAGTTATCGCGCTTATCGAATGTGATTGAGGCAATCGCATCGTGCTGATGAATCGACTCTTCGTTGCGGCATTCGACGAAGAAGTTGACGACTTGTTTCATTTCATACAAGTCAGCCGCGATCAAGCGGACCATGTCTTCGACGAAACGCGGGTTCTCGTACGCGATTTCCGTGGCACGCTTCTCATCCGGACGTTTCAAGACAGGGTGAAGCGGGGCCGATGCGTTCGACTCAGCTGCCTCAAGAAGCGCGAGACGCCAGTCGAAACCGTCGAGCGATGCTTCATCGAGACCGGCTTCAATCGTGATGTAGCCGCGTTGGTTGTGGGCGCTGTACTCGCTGATTTCTTTCGAGCATGGGCAGAGCGTTGTCACGTTGATGACGAGACCGACCGTCACGCTTGCCATCCCTGTCTCGAGGTTGTACGTCACGTTGTGCATGACGTCCGCATTCATGAGACCGCTGAGACCTGTGGCCGGGGCTTTCCGGCTGAAGAACCATGGGTAACGGACCGTCAATTGACCTTCCGTCTGTTCCATGCGCTCGGCGAGTTCTTGCGCGAACTCGATGAGCGAGCGGTTCGATAACGTCCAGCCTTGCGTGTGGTACGCGTCGAGCTGTTCTGTCAGACGTGACATGTTGATGCCTTTACGGTCTTGGACGAGCGAAGTCGTCAACTCGAACGTGGCGACCGTCGCTTGGATGCCGTCTGGCGTCTCGATGTTGACTGGGTGTTTGACGTTTGAGATGCCGACGCTGTCAAGCGCGAACAAGAAGTTTTTTGGTGTGTTTTGTAGATCGACCATTTTATCTTTTTCAGTTGGTTTCGTGCCTTTGATGGGCGGGACCGAACCGAATAATTTATGTCGTTCTGCTTTAGTAGGTAAAGCGACATGGCTTGTAGACATAATCGGATTCTCCTTTTTTGAGAGGGCAAATGACTGCCACTCGTTCTTGTTAGGATTTTATCACGAAATGTACATCGACCGGGTACCATTTTGCTCTCTGAACATGCTTTGAACGTGCTTTGCATGTCCTCATAAATAAAAAAACTTCAGCAATTGAAGAAAAGAAGATTGATTTCGTGTTAAATCGGGAATAAAATGTTCCTGTGAACTTAAAAAATAGATCACTGTTAAATATGAAGGAACACAACAGAAAAAGGGGATGTTTTAATGGATTGGCAGTTAATCCTGCAGTACGCCTGGATCATTGTCGTACTCGTCGGTCTAGAAGGGCTACTTTCTGCAGACAACGCACTCGTCTTGGCGGTTATGGTCAAGCACTTGCCGCGGACGGAACAGAAGAAGGCACTATTTTACGGCTTGCTTGGAGCGTTCGTTTTCCGCTTCATCGCATTGTTCCTAATCTCATTCTTGATCAACGTCTGGCAAGTCCAGGCGCTCGGTGCGCTTTACTTGATCGGAATGAGTGCACGACATCTGTATATGACCTATAAGGCCCGCAAGCTAGAGCCGAAACAAGATCTCGCTGCTGAGGCGAAAGAAGAGACGGCTGTCACAGAGAAGCCGGTCACGAAGAAAGAATTCTGGTGGACGGTTGCTAAAGTCGAGTTTGCCGACATCGCCTTCGCGGTCGATTCGATTCTCGCAGCGGTCGCGCTCGCGGTCAGCTTGCCGCCACTCGGTCTCGGTGAAATCGGTGGGATCGACTCTGGTCAGTTCTTCGTCGTCTTGACAGGTGGACTCATCGGGGTCATCTTGATGCGTTTCGCTGCTCGAATTTTCGTCAAACTGTTGCATCAACGCCCATCACTCGAAACAGCTGCTTTCATCATCGTCGGCTGGGTCGGTGTGAAGTTGACGGTGCTCGTCCTTGAACACCCTGGCTTCAAGGAATTGATTGCCGGTACACCGTTCGCGTTCATGGGTCTTCCGGACGGCTTCGTCCACTCGACGGCGTGGACCGTGTTCTTCTGGTCGGTCATGGTCGGTATCGCGGTATGGGGTTGGTTCTCTTCAAAACCGACAGCCGCTGCCAAACATTAAAAAAATGGTCTCTCGCCTTTGAGCGAGAGACCTATTTTTATGCCTTCACGTCTTGTTTCTCGTAAATCGGCACCCAGCCCTCTGTCGTCACGAAGATGCGGACGGCGACGACTTTGCGGTCGTCTTGGAGCGTGAAGTAGTGGCGCGTGTTCACCGGCACCGAGATGAGGTCGCCGGGGTTGAGCTCGATGTTGAAATAGCCACGTTCGGCGTCATCGATGGCGAAGATGCCATGGCCGCTGACGATGAAGCGGACCTCGTCATCCGTATGATGGTGCTCCTTTTGGAAGTTGACGAGCAATTCGTCCAAGTTCGGCGTCGCGTCTGACAATGAGATGACGTCTGCCGTCTCATAGCCGCGGCGCTCCGATACATCACGAATCTCGTCACGGAACGTCGACAAGATCGCTTGTTTGTCCTCGTCCGTCAACTGATAGTTCTCTTGCAGGTTTTCCGGGAGCTTTGTGATGTCCCACTGCTCATATAAAATCCCGCGAGACTCTAAAAAGGCGCTCACTTCAGTTTGATCGACGTAACGCTCTTCGGTTTGTTGGAAATAGACAGTTGCCATGGTTGGTTCCTCCTTATGAATGGACGCCTAGGGCGCGTAGTTTTAATGTATAGCTGAACAAGAACTCGTAAGCCTCTAAATAGCGTTTGGCCGCGGCCGGGGTCTCGCCCCAGACGGTGATGCCGTGATTGCGAATGAGGACGGCACCGGCGTTTGCGTGAATGTGAGGGGCGAAAGCGGCCGCAAGAGTCGGAATGTCCGCATGGTTCTCGATAATCGGTACGCGGACGACCGCATCCTCGTCCCAGAAGCCGAGCGCTTTGATGATTTCTTGACCGGTGAAGACGACTTCGCCGGTGGCGGCATGGAGCTCGGAGATGACATTATTGTCGACCGTATGGACATGGAGCGAACACGTCGCATCCGTCCGATTGAACACTTCGACATGTAGCAGCGTCTCGGCGGATGGTTTTCCTGTCTGTTCGCCGATTAAGCGTCCGCCCGCATCGACATGAACAAAGTCGTCTGGCGTTCGTTTCCGTTTATCGCGTCCACTCGCCGTGACGAGAAATTCGAGCGGGTCGTCAGAGACGCGAATCGCCAAATTCCCACTCGTTCCGGGGAACCAGTCGCGGGCGGCGAGTTCGTCTTTAATCTCGGCCAGTTCAAGCCAACGTGCCGTAAGGCTCATACGGCCACCTCCTTCAAGTGATGGGTGATGTCGTCAAACGTCTCGAACGGGGCGTAACGGATGCCTGCGTCTTCGCAGAGCGTGATGAGTTGACCTCGGGCGTAGACGAAGTCGGCACGCTTCGCGACCTCGAAGTCGGTCACCGAGTCGCCGATGACGATTAAGCGGTCGGCGGGATTGACGATGCGGCGAGCGAGCGTCGGCTTGCAACAGCCGCAATCGTTCGTGCACTGTTCGTCGCAAGCGTGCGACCACGTGACGGTTACC
The DNA here is from genome assembly GCF_018618345.1 of Exiguobacterium sp. s36. Taxonomy (NCBI): domain Bacteria; kingdom Bacillati; phylum Bacillota; class Bacilli; order Caryophanales; genus Exiguobacterium; species Exiguobacterium sp. s36. Next base: position 1,068,770 of record NZ_JACSLW010000001.1, on the reverse strand, counting down.
GTCTCAGCAGAGAAGTCGGCGACGTTGCAGTAGATATGCTCGGGGTCGACGTGGCCTGCTAAAATTGGATGGACGAAAAAGTCCATCCCGCCGCTGACGACGTCAAACTTCCAGCCGTGGGCCCGAACTTGTTCTAAAAATGCCGGGAACCCTTGGCGGAGCGTGATCCGCTCCAACAAATAATCACGGTAAGCCCGGGCAGCCGCGCTCGGCAATAGTTGAAACAGTTGACCGACGCCGGAGCGGATTGAAATCCGTTGTTCGAGGACCGCATCTTTCAACTCGACCCAAGCCGGCGGGGCGAACGCTTTCATCAAGGCGATGATATTGTCTTCCGCCGTGATCGTCCCGTCGAAGTCGCACAGGATATGGATCGTCATCGCGACGCCCACGCCTTTAACGCGGTATCGAGTTCGTCCGTCTGTCCTTCGGTGTGACCGAGGACGTGAGTGATGGCTTGGCGGAAAGCACGGGCCCCGGCGGCTGCACCGTCCGGGTGACCATGAATGCCACCGCCGGCGTTGATGACGACATCTGTCCCGAAATCACGAATGATATCGGCGACAAGCCCCGGATGAATCCCAGCTGACGGGACCGGTAAAATTGGTTTCGACCAATGCGGTTCGGCGCTCAAGTCACGAATCGCGAACGCCTCGTCCCGTGGTGTCGCGAGCGAACCGTACGGAGACGGGAAGAGCGTCAAATCGGCCCCGGCGAGACGTGGGAGTTTACCGAGTAAGAGCGAATGACTGATGGACCCGGTCAAGGCGCCGGCAAAGGCCGGGTGGGCCAAAATCGGCACACGGATGTCTGGGTCGTTCGCAAGTTCGCGCAGTGCGTCAAGACCGTACGTATAGACGTTGAATAGGAGCGCCGTCGCACCGGCCTCGATCAGCCGGAGCGCCTGGTCGCGAAGACCGAACACAGGGCCGCTCAGCGTGATGGCGTAGAGGACACGCTTCCCGGTCGCCTCAAAGTGCGCTTGAATGACGGCCGCTCCGATCCGGGCCCGTTCGAGCGACGGCGTGAGCGGATTGTCGTATAAAATCTCGTCGTCTTTGACGATATCGATGCCGCCGGCGAACTGATCGCGGAGTTGCTGCTCGAGAAACGCGAGGTCACGCCCGATGACGCCTTTGAAGATGCTCATGACGAGCGGACGGTCATGGACACCGAGCAACTCGCGAATCCCGTCGACGCCGAACTTGGCGCCTTTGAAATGAGGGGCGAGCGTTTCGGGCAACGTCAAATCGGTTAACCGAATCGAATCGTCGAGGGATAGTTTCCCGAACGTCGTCGTCAAGATGGATGAAAAGTCAGGGCTGACATTATGTAACGGATAGCGGATCGTGAACCGGCTCGTCGTCTCCGTATGGGTGGTCGATACGACCTCACCCCGGTACGCCTGTAACTGCTCTTGCTCTAAATGACGCAGCTCGGTCCATGTGCCGACGGTCAGCTCGAGGGCGATTTTGTCGGCAATGCTTGCGACCGCATCCGTCCGTTTGATTTCATATGTGGCAGTGATACTCATATGGTTCCTCCTTCCAGGCAAACAAAAAATGACCCCATGCCGAGGCAAGAGGTCATCATAAAAAATGAACTCTTATCTCTCAGCTTTCGCTGCAAGAATTAGCACCGTGCCATCTCTGGTCGGTTGCTGCGACATCATCGGGCTCGTCCCTCCGTCTGCTCTTGATAAGAATGTGATTTGAAGTTGTGAAATTTAATTGAATTTTTACACAGATTCGTCACGTCGTCAATTCCTTTTTTTCCAAAAAAAATATTTTGGGAAGTTGTTTCCATATATGCACAAAAAAAAGACGAGTGGCACGGAGAAAAGGACGTTGACAATTGTGACGTCGAGTCCGTAATATTCATCACATAAGTTCACCGAATCGAATAAACCACTCTTATCGCGAGTTGGCAGAGGGAATTGGCCCGATGACGCCGCAGCAACCGACCATTAGGCACGGTGCTACATCCACCAGACGAATGTCTGACAGATGAGAGGAACAACCATTTTGGCTGTGCCTCTTTCTCGCGGAGAAAGGGGCTTTTTTTGTGGGCAACGTACAGGAAGGGGAAAACATCATGTCATATCAACCATTTACAGAACAGTCTGTCGTCGAGCACGTCCGTCAATTAGGATACTTGCAAGACGGAATCGCCGAGTGTGAGGAAATCGGGGACGGCAATTTGAATCTCGTGTTTCGGATTCGCCAAGGCGAACAGCGCCTAATCGTCAAACAGGCGCTCCCATACGCCAAAGTTGTCGGCGAGAGCTGGCCGCTTACACTCGAACGGGCATGGATTGAACAGTTGGCACTCCGTGAGTTTGCGAACGTGGCGCCGCGTTTCGTCCCGGACGTCCTCGGTAGCGACCGGACGCTCGCCTACACGATTTTAGAAGATCTGTCTGATTATGAGATTGTCCGCATCGGTTATTTGAAAGGGGAGAGCTATCCGGAACTCGCGCGTCATGTCGGTGAATTTTTAGGCGAGACGCTGTTCGCGACGTCGGATTATGCGGCCGGCCCGATCGCGAAGAAGCGGATTGAACGTGACTATTACAACCCGGAACTGTGTGACATCACCGAGAAGCTCATCTTCACCGACCCGTTCAAAGACGCGGAGTCGAACAACATCGAGGCGGCGCTTCGAGAAGATGTCGAACGCCTCTGGCAAGACCAGGCGCTCAAGGTCGAGGTGACGAAACTGAAAGTCGGATTTGTCACGAAACATGAGGCGCTTCTGCACGGTGACCTACATACAGGCAGCATCTTCGCGACCCAACAAGAGACGAAAATCATCGATCCAGAGTTCGCATTTTACGGACCGTTCGGCTTCGACCTGGGCCAAATCATCGCCCATTTGACGCTGTCGACGTTCTATGACCCGTTCAAACGCTTCGAACGTTTCACAGACGTCTTGACGGTGTGGGAGACGTTTGAGAAGACGTTCCGGGCCAACTTTGAGCGCGCCGTCGAACCGTTCAACACGGACGGTTTTGTCGACGAGTTGTTGCGGACGATCTTCAGCGACACGATCGGCTACGCCGGTTGCGAACTCATTCGCCGTGCCGTCGGACTCGCCGGTGTCGCCGATCTCGAGACGTTGCCGGAAGCGACGCGGCTCGAACGAAAACGTGACGCGCTTGCCCTCGGGACGGCGCTCATCAAAGAACGCCACAGCGTCGAATCGATTGACGACTTGGTGACGCTTTTGTCGGGGGTGCGCGTATGACGGTCCAAAACATCCGCTTTAATTCGCAAACGGACGAACTCATCGTATTGGATCAGACGTTGTTGCCGCACGAAGAGCGTTACGTGACAATCGAGACGCTTGAACAGGCCGAACATGCCATCGAGACGCTCCAAGTCCGCGGCGCACCGGCCATCGCTTACTTCGGGGCGTTCGTTCTCGCCAAAGAGGCGGGACGGTTAGTCGATGACCCGGACTTCACGCGTCGGCTCGACCTCGTCGGACGCCGCTTGATTGCGACCCGGCCGACAGCGGTCAATTTGCAAAACGTGATTGAATCGCTCCTTGATTTAAATGTCGGGGACGACTTTGAGGCGATTGCCGAGGAAATCAAACGGCGCGCCATCGCTTTGTACGACCGGGACGTCGATACGTATCGGGCCATCGGCGAGCATGCACTGACGGTGTTGCCGGCCGGAGGGAACGTGTTGACGATTTGCAACGCCGGTGCCATCGCGACATCGCGATACGGCACGGCGCTCGCGCCGTTTTACGTCGGAAAAGAACAGGGCGTATCTTTCAACGTCTTCGCCTGTGAGACGCGGCCGCTCCTGCAAGGGGCACGCCTCACTGTCTGGGAACTCGACCGGGCCGATATCGACGTGACGCTCATCACAGACAATATGGCGGCTTGGACGATTCAGTCAAAACGAGTCGACGCCATCATCGTTGGAGCCGACCGTATCACACGGACGGGTCACGTCGCCAATAAAATCGGGACGTTGCAGCTCGCCGTCCTTGCCAAACATTACGGCATTCCGTTCTACGTCGCGGCGCCGCATTCGACGTTCGATTTGACGGCGGATGACACGATTGAAATCGAGGAGCGGAACCCGTCAGAAGTGACACATATCGGCGGTCAACCGACGGCACCCGTCGGCATCACCGTCTTCAATCCGGCGTTCGACGTCACCACACCGGACCTCATCACCGGACTCATCACCGAGGCGGGTGTGTTCGAACCGACAGAGGCCGCCATCACACATCATGTAGGGGGAACGATTCATGTCTAAAAAACTATTGATTTTGTTATTCACATTCGTCTTGGCGCTCGTCGGTTGCACGAACGAGCAAGCGGCCCCATCGAAGCCGGCCGAGAAGACGGCAGAGACGAAACCCGTCTCGGTATCGAACGGGACGTTGCCGAAAGATATCGATGTCGCCCTCATCATGCAGATGTCGATTGGCACGTTCTCGTCGCAGTATATCAATGGGGTGACGGAACAGGTCGAATCGTTCGGCGGCAACGTGAAAGTGTACAACGCCGACAACGATCTGTCGAAGATGGCGAGCTACGTCGACACGGCGACGACGCAAGGCGTCGATGTCATCTTGATTGACCATGGCCGCGCCGATGCGTTGAAAGAACCGGTCCAACGTGCACTCGACAAAGGCATCAAAGTAGTCGCGTTCGACAACGATTTGACGAACGAAGGCGTGACGGTCATCGACCAGGACGACTATTCGCTCGCCTGGCGTTCGCTCAAGGCACTCGCCGAAGATTTGGACGGTGAAGGCACCATCGTCACGATTTGGGTCGGCGGCTTCACACCGATGGAACGACGCCACACGATTTATGATGCGTTCTTGAAACGCTACCCAGGCATTACGGAAGTCGCCAAGTTCGGTTCGGCGACGAATAATACGGCGCTCGATACACAGAGCCAGATGGAAGCGATTTTGAAGAAGTATCCGGAAGGCGAGATTGATGCCGTATTCGCGATGTGGGACGAGTTCGCCAAAGGAGCGAGCCGTGCCATCAAACAGGCCGGACGTGATGAAATCGCAGTCTATGGCATCGATTTGAGTGACGAAGACCTGCAACTCATGCAAGAGGACGGCAGCCCGTGGAAAGTGACGGCGGCGACCGACCCGGCTGAAATCGGACGCATCCAAGTCCGTTACGCGTATCAAAAATTAGCGGGTGAAAAGACGCCGTCGATTCATTCGGTCGACCCATATCTCGTCGACCGTGACGTCTTGCCGGACGAGAAAGTGACGATGGACGACCTCGGCCAATACGTCCCGAACTGGGGCGCATCAGACGCGGCCTGGTCGGACTGGATGAAGGGGACGGACTGATGTTACGGCTCGAACGTGTCACGAAACGTTATGGCGACGTGACGGTGCTCGACGATGTCAGTTTTACGCTCCGCCGTGGCGAGATTCATGGCTTGCTCGGGTTGAACGGGGCCGGAAAAAGCACGCTCGTCAAGCTGTTGAGTGGCGCCATCATCCCGACGTCTGGGACGGTCGAGCTCGACGAGACGGCGGTCACACTCACACCGGCCGAGGCGATTCGCCGCGGGGTCATCACGGTGTCGCAAGAAGTCGATGACGCTCTCTATCTCGATTTACCGATCTATGAGAACGTCGTGCCGTGGCAGGCGGTCGAACGGATTCGTCCTCGCGAACTAAAACAGCGAGCAGCTGTCTATTTGGAACGCGTCGGATTACAGATTGACGTGACCGAACCGGTCGGGCGTTTCCCGCTCAGTGTCAAACAACGTGTCTTGATTGCCCGGGCGCTCGCGAGTGATGCGGCTTACCTCTTGCTCGACGAACCGACGGCCGCACTGTCGACAGATGACGCGGCAGCACTGCTTACGTTATTGCAATCGCTCGCAGAAGAAGGCGTCGGCATTCTTCTCATCACTCACCGGTCAGATGAACTGTCGCGCGTCACCACGACGACGACGTTCCTCCGGGATGGGCGCATCGCTTACGAAGGGCCATTTCAGGCATTGTCAGAACGGGATATACATACGTATTTGAGCGGATCCGACATGGCAGAAGCGTTAGAGAAAGCCGTTCCGGAAACCGAGATACGGATTCAAGCCGACCTCACGTTACCGACGTTCGGAACCGAGTTGTCGTTCACGGCATATAAAGGCGAAGTCGTCGGCATTGGCGGCGTCACCGGGAGCGGGAAGACGGAGTTGATCGAGGCGCTATTCGGTCTCTCCGGTGTCGAACAACAAGTGACGTTGGACGGGAAACCGCTCAAGATTCGTGAACCGCGTCAGGCGGTCCGGTCCGGATTTGCCCTCGTACCAGAAGAACGCCGGAAACAGGGGCTTTTCCTCGACGATTCGATTGAACGAAACGTCCTCGCGATTGAAGGGAAGGCGAACGCGATCACACGCGTATTGGCCTCGCTGCGAGTGAAATACGACCAGGTCGGGCAACCGGTCCGAGAATTGAGCGGCGGGAATCAACAAAAAATCGTCCTCAGCAAATGGCTCCTCGAGGACCGGGACGTCTATCTGCTCGACGAACCAACGAAAGGTGTCGACGTGACGGCGAAACGGGACATTTATGAACTCGTCACCCGCCTTGCCAAAGACGGGAAGACCGTCATCTTCACATCGAGCGAACCGCATGAATTAGAATTGGTCGCCAACCGGACGCTCTGGCTCGACCGCGGCCGTTGGCAACAGAAAGGAGGCGTCTAACATGGCCCAACTCGTCATCAAACAACGCACGAAACGTTTCAGTGGCATCGGTCAATACGGAACGCTGTTCGCGATTCTCGCACTCATCGCCGTCTTCGGTGTGACGAACGACCAGTTTTTGACGTACGCGAACTTTAGCGACATCATCAAATCCGTATCGATCGTCTCCCTGCTCGCCCTCGGGGTGACATTCTCGCTCATCGTCGGCGGATTCGACTTATCGGTCGGCTCGACGGCGAGCCTCGCAACAATCGGGGCGGCATCGAGCCTCGTGTTACATAGTCAAGAACTGCTCGTCGCCCTGCTCGTCCCGATTGCGCTCGGTGTGCTCGTCGGGCTGTTGAACGCGCTCGTGACAATCAAGTTCCGGTTACCGGATTTGCTCGCGACGCTCGCCATCATGTACGTCATCAACGGGGTCCAATTGACGTATACGAAAGGTTTTTCAATCTACGACAACATGCCGATTGAAGGAGGGACGGCACCGGGACGTTTTATCCCGTCGTTCCTCTTCATCGGCCAAGGTTCAATCGGACCTGTCCCGTTCGTCGCCATCTTGATGATTCTCTTCTTCGCCGGGGCGCATCTATTTTTGACGTATTCGAAGACAGGACGCGAATTTTATTACGTCGGCTCGAACGTCGAGGCGGCCCGCCGCTCCGGCATCGCCGTCACGCGCATCAAGCTGTACGCGTATGTGTTGAGTGGTCTGTTCGCAGCCATCGGCGGCATCATCTTGGCGTCGCGCATCGGTACCGGACAAGTATCGGCCGGAGCACCGCTCCTCATGGACGCCGTCGCGGCCGCTTATATCGGTTACGCCGTCTTCGGGACCGGACGACCGAACGTCGTCGGCACGTTGATTGGTGCCGTCTTGATTGGGATTTTGTTGAACGGACTGACGATGTGGGACGTGCCGTATTACGCCCAAGACATCGTCAAAGGCACAATTTTGATTGCGGCGCTCGGCTTGTCATACATCCAAAAGAAACAGCTCACATAGGAAAAGTCCTCAGAACGGTTGGTTCTGAGGACTTTCTTGACGTTCCATCTGAATAAAATCGAACGTGCTCCCGTTCGTCGGTTGTTGAAACGAACCGGTCTGCTTGAACCCGCACGTCTCATAGACACGGATCGCCCGCACGTTGAAGGCGGCGACGGACAAGGTGATGCGATGCGATGAGTAAGTCGCTTTGACGAAGTCGAGAATCGATGTGACGAACGCTCGTCCGCTCCCGTTCCCGGTCAAATCGGGCTTCATGCCGAGACCGATATCGACCGTTTCAGCATCCGTTTGCGCGACGCTCACGAACCCGACGAGTGCACCGTCAGACGTGATGGCGAACACCGACTGTCCGCGCTGTTCGACGTCTAAAAATTCGGCTAAATCGTCTTTGTCGGCCGCCATATTGTAAAACGCATAATCGCCTTCGTAGTGCCATGTGTAGGCGATTGTTTCCGCCTGTGGCTGGGTCAGGACAGCGAATTGATGGGTCATTTGAATTTCCTCGTTTCACGAGCAGGATGTAGTGCTACACTCATCATAGCACCACCAACTTGGAAAATGAGGTGATCACATGGGAATCAAGCTAGATATGATTGGCATCGTCGTCGAAGACATGAAACGGGCGCTCGATTTTTACCGTTTGCTCGGCCTGTCGATCTCGGATGCGATGGATGGGGAAGCGCACGTCGAGGTCGATGACGGCGGTGTCCGGCTCGCCTTCGATACGGTCGAAGTGGCCGAATCGGTGTATGGGGAATGGAAACCGGCGACGGGGCACCGGATCGAACTCGCCTTCTTGTGCGACAGTCGGGATGAACTGGATGCGTGCTATGAAGCGATTGTCGGGCACGGCTATGCCTCACATCGCGAACCGTGGGATGCGTTTTGGGGACAACGTTACGCCATCGTCATCGACCCGGATGGAAACCTCATCAGTCTATTCGCCGCATGACAAAACCCGCGCCGGATTCGGCGCGGGTTTATTCGTCATGTGTCTCGCCCCAAGAGCAGAGCGCCTTCATGGCTGGTTGCAGGCTGAGTGCGTCCTCGGTGAGCGAGTATTCGACGTGAAGCTGTTTCTCGGTCGAATAGTCGATGCGGCGGACCATACCGAGCTGTTCGAGCTCGCGCAGTTGATCGGTCAACACCTTGCGGCTGACGTCAGGGATGGCGCGTTGAATCTCAGAAAAGCGGCGCGGGCCGTTCTCGAGCGTACAGTACACTTGAGGCCGCCATTTACCGCCGATGATGTCGAGCGCCTTATTGACGGGGAACGGGGTCGTCATGTTCAATTCGCCTCGCTTTCGGGTAGTTACTTGAATGTGCGTACTTTTTTTATTGCTTCGATGAAGGTATCGTATCGTTATCCATCAAATTGAGCAAACAAAAAGGAGCGGATGACAGTGACATATCCACGTACATTCTCACATATCGGACTATCGGTCCCGAGTGTGGCAGAAGCAGTCAAATTTTATGAGGACGTGATGGGCTGGTACACCATCATGCAACCATCGGACGTCGTCGAGGACGACTCGCCGATCGGTGTCATGTGCACGGACGTATTCGGACCGGGCTGGGGCAGCTTCAGAATCGCCCACATGTCGACGGGTGATAAGATTGGCATCGAGCTGTTCGAGTTCCCAAACAATGAGAAGCCGGAGAATAATTTCGAGTTTTGGAAGACGGGTATTTTCCACTATTGTGTTCAAGACCCGGACATCGAAGGGCTCGTTGAGAAAATCGTCGCCCATGGCGGAAAACAACGGATGCCAATCCGGGAATATTACCCGGGCGATAAACCGTACCGGATGGTGTATTGTGAAGACCCGTTCGGCAACCTCGTCGAAATCTACTCGCATTCCTATGAACTGACGTATTCGGAAGGAGCGTATTGAGCATGAAGGCTTGGCTACTTGATCAACCTGGATTAGAACATCTGCACATCGGTGAGGTGGAGCGACCGACACCAGATGCGGGCGAACTGCTCATCAAAGTCGAAGCGGTCGCCTTGAACCCGGTCGACTATAAAGTCGGCACGAACGGTAACCCGAACTGGTCCTATCCACACATTCTCGGCGTCGACCTGGTCGGGGAAGTCGTCGAAGTCGGTTCGAGCATCGCCAATATCATTACCGGTTCACGTGTCGCCGTCCACACGAGTCTTGGAAACAACGGCGGCTTCGCCGAGTATGCGGTCGTCGATGCGCGTGCTTGCGCCGTCGTCCCGCCGGAAGTGAGCGACGAGGCCGCTGCGGCCATCCTCTGTGCCGGCATGACAGCGTATGAGGCCATTATGCAGAAGTTGAACACACGCGACAAAGAGACGATTCTCGTCCACGCCGGAGCGGGCGGAGTCGGTGGTTACGCGATTCAACTTGCCAAAAAACTTGGGCTCAAAGTGTTCACAACCGCATCGCCGGAAAACTTTGACTGGGTCACATCGCTCGGTGCCGATGTCGCCATCGACTACAACGTCGAGGATGTGACGGAGAAAATCATGGAACTGACAGACGGTCGCGGTGTCGACTTGATTTTGAACACGGTCGGACGCGACGTGGCGACGGCCGATTTGGATCGACTCGCATTCAGCGGACAGCTCGCTTATATCGCCGGTCCACCTGACATGTCGAACATGAAAGGGTTCACGCTGTCGCCTTCGATTCATGAAGTCGCCCTCGGTGCGGCCCATGCGAGTGAGAACGAGCGGGCCATCCGTAACTTGTCCTATATGGCCGAAGAGATGATGAAGCTGCTCGAGGCGGATGAATTGAACGACCTCGTCACGGACGTCTTGCCGTTCGAACGATTAAAAGATGGTTTGGAACAGCTACAAACACGCAAAGTGCGCGGCAAATTAATCGTCCGCATGCGCGACTAACTTGAGAGCCTCCTGTCTACGGACAGGGGGCTTGTTGTGGAGGGGATGACATGGATTTACGCACATCGTATCAACAGACGTCGCATCAACTGAGCGGTCACGGGAAACGAACTGTCGGCGTCTTGCAACAGGCGTTCGCTGAGGTCGACTCGAATCAGGTGAGCGACCACTATGGGACGGGCGAGGTCATCATGCGGTTCGAGCAAAAAATGGCGCAAGAACTGGGTATGGAGGATGCGATTTTCTTCCCGAGCGGCACGATGGCACAACAAATCGCCTTACGGATTTGGGCGGACGAGACCGGAAATCGAAACGTCGCCTATCATCCGCTCTGTCACTTGGAGATTCATGAGCAGGACGGATTGAAGGAGCTGCATCACCTTGAGCCAATCTTGATTGGAGATGACAAGCGGTTGATGACGCTCGAGGAAGTGCAGGCGTTGCCCGACATCGCCTGCCTATTGATCGAGTTGCCGCAACGGGAACTCGGGGGCTATTTGCCACCGTTCGATGAACTTGAGGCGATTAGTCATTTGTGCCAGGAGCGAGGGATTCGTCTGCATCTAGATGGAGCGCGCCTCCTCGAGACGCTCCCATATTATGAGAAGACAGCGGAGGAAGTATGTGCGTTGTTCGATAGCGTCTACGTCTCATTCTATAAAGGCATCGGCGGTATTGCAGGTGCCATCTTAGCAGGACCTAAACCGTTCTGTGACGAGGCGAGAATATGGAAACGGCGGTACGGCGGTGATTTGATTGGACTGTACCCGTACATCATCCCGGCTGACTATTACTACGAGCTACGGAAAGACCGAATGGGGACGTATGTCGAGCAGGCGAAGGAACTGGCGCGCCGCTTCAATGCGCTCGACGGAGTGTGGACGACACCGGAAGTCCCGGTGACGAACATGTTCCATCTTCATCTCGAAGGGGACGACGAAGCGGTCGCGGCACGGATTCAATCCGTTCAAGAGACGACAGGGGTCGGCGTCACGGGCTATCTCGTACCACATGACGACTATTGTTCGACCGAGATCAGTATCGGGGATGCGTATGGAGAGATTGATGAACATCAACTCAATCGATTATTCGAACAATTAGAGCAATGATGAGCTAGAAAGAAGGGATATCGGTGAAACTAGATTTAGAGAAGACGGTCGATTCGCAGTACATCCAGCAACATCTCGCCAATGAGCGGACGTTCCTCGCCTGGATTCGGACGGCCATCACGGTCATCGGAATCGGCTTTCTCGTGACGAACTTCCACTACTATCGAAGTGAAAATTTGAGCGGGGCCGAGCACCAATTGATTACGGCGATTGGCATCTTGTCGATCATCTTTGGGATCGCGACGATCCTCGTCGGGACCCGGTCGTATTTGAAAAAGGTGCATACGATCAACTCTCAGCAGTTCAAATCGGCGAAGATGAGCCTTGTCGCGCTCGCCATCGGGATGGTGTTCATTTTCACGTTGATTTTGATTGTCAGTTACTTTTTATTTTGACGACAAACAAGCACCGTGCCTCGAGAGGGACGGTGCTTGTTGTTATCGAGAGATGATGGCGTCGAGCCGTTCGAGTTGCGAAGAGAAGCCTTCGACGGCCCCCATCTCGACGACTTGCTGGAGCGACTCGGCGTCCGTGAATTCGGAGCGGCTGATGAACAGTGTGCCGTTCGGGATGTCGACAAACTCGTTCGTGATCGTCATGACGGGAAGTTCGGGATTGACGTGTCCGTCCGCGTCCGAAAATGCGTCCGTATAGACGATTTTTCGGTGCGGATCGATTTCGAGGAACGTCGATTTCCCCCATGACTCCATACCGTAATAGTCACCCTGCTTCTTGTCGACACACGTCATTTTGTAATGCCATGTGCCACCTGCTTCGAACTCGAACGTACGAACCTCTGTCTTCCATCCGGCCGGTCCCCACCATGCTTCGAGGTGGGCCGGTGTTGAGAATGCCTCGAACACGAGCGCACGCGGCGCGTTAAAACTGCGTTCGACGACTAATGTTTTGCCTTCGATTTGAGATTTCACTTTTTCCATTAGAAAGACCCCTTTCTCGAGAAAGAAGATACATCTGTCTAATCAATGTAGTCTCTATTCCCGATTCATGGACCTCTTCAACCTCTTCCGTCAAATAACAAATCGAGCACGGTCTCGCCGATTGGCCGTTCCTTTCCTTCGTACGGGAAGGCGTGGATATGGATGGCCGGATTGAAGTTCAGCTCGATGATGCCGTAATCACCTTCACGCGCGAGCGACGGAATCATCATGTCGACGCCGCATATCGTCGCGCCAATCGCTCGGGCTGACTCGACCGCGATCCGTTTGTATGAATCGGAAATCTGGTCTGTATAGTCGATACTGTCACCGCCCGTGCTGATGTTCGAGTTCTCACGAAGGAAGACGAGTTCGCCATCGGCGAGGACCCTGTCTGGCGTCTTGCCTTGTGGACGCAGGAACGCGACGACGATGTCATCGATGTCAATTTTTTCGAGCGGTGTCTTATAGCCTTTCCCGCGGAGCGGATCCTCATTCTTTTTGGCGACGAGTTCACGAATCGTCGATACGCCGTCCCCGGTCACGTTCGCAGGGACACGGTGTAAAATGCCTGCGACCTCGTCACCGATGACGAGGAAACGATATTCTTTCCCGGGTAGGAACGTCTCGAGCAGGACGACGTCGTCAAACGCAAGAGCGTGACGAAACGCCTCGAGCGCCTCCTCGAACGTCGTCCCGTCCTTGAAGATGTGAATGCCGATCCCGAAGTTCGTCGATTTTGGTTTCAAGACGATTGGTTCATTCGCGAACATAGTCCAGGCGTCCTGTAAATCGGCTTCACTGCGGAGTTCGATTCCTCCCGGAACACGGATGCCATGTTCGGCGAGCACGTGTTTCGTCACCGTCTTGTTTTCCATCATGAGTACCGACACATAGTTGTCTTTCGACGTTTTCGTTGCCTGTTTGACGTACTCGGTCTGGTTGCCGTGTCGGATGCGTAGAAATTGGTCATCACGGTCGATGACATCGACCGCATACCCACGTTTCAGGGCTGCTTTCATCAAAATCTGTGTCGATAGCTCCATGTCCGTGTAGCCGTGCATCCGGAACCGATTGGCGTAGGCGTCTTGATAGAATAGTTCCGCTTGTCGGAGCGACCACTTTGTATAGCCGTCCGTCATCATGGCGGAGGTGAGGCGTGACGCGTAAGTCGCCTCGACATGGTCGATCCGATTACGGACAGAGGCAAAGACGTCGTCGAACCCGAGTGTGTATCGGTCATTGAACGCTTCAATCTCGTCGAGCAAATCACGAGCGTACGTCTGGAGCGGCACCGCCTCACCATCGCGGTACAACATGAGTGTTGGCGATAGACCTTGTTTCGCGACGCGTTGTTGGTTGTGGAACGCCTCGGCCTGCCAATCCACAAATCGTGTCTCGTCTTTCAACGTCAAGTAGAGCAAGAAGACGTGCAAGAACTTCAAATCGGACAGGGCGATACCGGTCTTCTCGAACGGGTTCAAATCGATATTGCGAATCTCGATGTAATCGATGCCGTTCGTCTCGAGTCGTTCCAAGTCATTGCCGCCCCGTGACGTCTTCAACCGAATCGGAGAGTAGAGCTCGTTCGGGTTGGCGATGTCACCTTGGGCGATGAAGCGGCGCACGCTCGCGGTATAGTCCGAGAGCGTTGAATAGTCCGGATAGAGCGGCTCGACATTCGTGTAGCCGCAGTCACTATTGCGGTACGATAACGCCGTCGTATTTGAATACACATCTTCGCTGAGCGCCTGCATTTGACTGACGCAGCGTTCTTCATAGCTCGTGTGGACGGCCGGAGTCCCGCCTAACAGATAGACGACGAGCCAGCGTGTCCGTAAATAGTTGCGGACGAGTTTTAAATACAGGTCGTCCTTGAAACGGTCGTATCGTTCGGGTGATCCTTCATAAAGGGAGGCAATCAACTCGTCTGCGAACGAGAAATTGAAATGGATGCCCGAGATGAGCTGTTTCTTCGCCCCGTATTTTTGGAGCAGGTGTTCCCGATAGCGGCCGGCCTCGAGTCCTGAATTGCCGAAATCCGCGAGCGGGATGACCCCGCCGTCCGGAAGCGCGCACGGCATCGACTGTGGCCAAAGCCGTTCATCGCCGATGTTCAGTGCCGTGACGTCGTACAGTGTTTCTAAGAAATTGTGCGCCGCTTCGACGGTCAGAAACGTCGGGGTGATTAGTTCGATCTGACTTTCCGAGAAGTCGGTCGTAATATATGGGTGCGTCGCTTTGTCTCCGAGTGCTGTCGGGTGCTTCGTAGCGGCGAGCGTGCCATCGGGTGTCACGCGGAGCATTTCACGCTCGATGGCGAAGCGCCCGTGCAACAATTGTTTAGTTAGTTGATTAAATTGCTTCTGCAAGGGAACTCACTTCCTTTTTCATTAGTCGGACATAGAGGGCAGAGACGAGCCCTTTGATGATGCTCGAGAGGGCGATGCTCCACCAGATGGCATCGATACCAAGATAAGGCTCGAGGGCAAGCGCGAGCGGGATGCGGGCGACGGTGAAGACAATGGAAATCGTCGCCGGAATTTTCGGTAGCCCGAGTCCGGAGAAGTAGCCGTTCCCAATCATCTCAAGTGAGGCGAAGATGAGCGAAATCCCGATGATCCGTAAATAGTTCGCACCGATGTCAATCGTTGTCGGGTCATCGACGAACAGCCCGATCAGGACGTTTGGAACGAAGAGGAAGACGAGTGTGATCAACCCGGTATACAAGATGCCGAGCCGCGTCGTCACCCGATACCCCTCATGGACCCGGTCCACTTTGCGGGCGCCGAGATTTTGCCCCGTGTAACTCGCGATGGCACCGTTCAATCCGCCGATCATCATATAGGCGATCGACTCGACTTGAAGCCCGATACGCTGGGCCGCGATTGCCTCGGTCCCGTATGAACCGATCATGCGGGCGAGGAAAATACTGATGACGGTGAACAAGACGCGCTGGATCGCCATCGGGAAGCCGAGGCGAAGAATTTCTCTATAGTCTGTGCGATTCGGTTCAACCGTCTCCTCCCAATCGAACAAGACGCGGGCCCGATGCCAGAAGAAGCCGAACATGACGACGTTCGCGACGAGCGTCGCCAGACCGGCCCCGACGACGCCGAGTCCGAGTGGATAGATGAAGAGCGGCGACAGAATCATATTGAGCGTGACCCCGGTCGCGTTGATGCGCATCGCCGTCGTCGTATTGCCATAAGCGCTGAACAGTCGGGCGAACAACAAGTTGAAAAACGAGAAGATGAGCATCGGTGCACTGACGAGCAAATAACTGTACGCCAACTGCTCGACAGCCGGTGCGTCCATGTTCAAAAAGCCGATAAGCGCCTGGCCGAACGCGGCGAGGACGGTGACGAACAACAGGCCGAGACCAAGATTCATCCGCCTCCCAGCCCGGATGTAGCGCTGAATCAACGCCTGATCCCGCCGTCCGACGGCTTGTGACACTTTGATGCCGGCGCCGACCACAATCAACGATTGGATGGCCTGACCGAGCATGATATAAAAGCTGGCCGCGCCGATGCTGGCGACGGCGTCGCTACCGAGCGCACCGACCCAGAACATATCGACGAGACTATACGTGAATTGTAAAAGCGAACTGCCGACGAGCGGGAGGGCAAGCGCCACGATGACGCGTTGAACCTGACCGGTCGTCAAATCGATGGTTTTCACGATGAAAGACCCCTTCAATACATTTAGTATATAACCGTTTAGTTATATATAAGCACGACGTGACTGAATTCGCAATCGTACGGAACGACTCGACGAAAAATCGACACAAAAAAAGGAATTCGATGTGAATTCCTTAATGGGTATAGGCGCGGATCCAAGTCGTCATATAAACGAGTGTCGAGATGATGAGTGTCGAGGCTAGTGCGTAAATCGGATAGGCGGGGAGCGCGTTCTCGAACAGCGGATAAAACATGAATGACGCCATGAGGAGCGGCACAGTAATCCCGAACGAGACGTAGGCGGCTTTCGTCGCTTTCGCCGTGATGATCTGCTCGCGTTCGTCGACTTCGCTAAATTCCGTCATCCGGACCGACCATTGGCCAAAGCTTAAGTTTTGGTTCGGGCGTGTCTTGAACGAATAGATTGTCCAAATGATAAAGAAGCCGACTAACAGCAAGAGCGGCAATAAGTTAAACTCAATTTCAAATCGGTCGGTCTCGATGACGGTCGACACGTCAGACAAGAACGAACTGAACAGAAATGCCATCAGGACGTACAAGATGATGCTGGAGATGGATTGGATGACGACGTGTTTCAATTTGTTTCCTCCTCGATTGTGAAAATAGATTCGACCGGTTCCTCGAACACGCGGGCGATTTGCATCGCCAGCAGAAGCGACGGCGTGTAGCTCCCTTTTTCGAGCGAGATGATCGTCTGTCTCGTCACACCGACTTTGGCCGCCAAGTCGCCTTGGGTCAATTGATGCCGGGCCCGCAACTCTTTGACGCGATTGATTAATGGCATGCCGCCACCTCATTTCTTGTTTCTATCCTTAGTGTAAAGTAAACTTTACTTAATGTAAAGCTAACTTTACTTATTTGTGGATGGTACAATATAATCAAAGTTGAAAGGGGAGAAGTCGGATGAAGGCGATTTTAGGACAACATCACGTGTCGGCGATGACAGGGGACGCGTCGAAGAACTTGCGATTCTATACGGAGGTACTCGGGATGCGACTCGTCAAAAAGACTGTCAACCAAGACGATCCATCGATGTATCACTTGTTTTACGCAGATGAATCGGGGACACCGGGGACGGATTTGACGTTCTTCGAGCTGCCTTTTCTCGGGCAAACGTATAAAGGGTCGAGCAGCATCTCGCGGACGGCGCTCCGGGTGCCGAACGGCGCATTGTCGTACTGGCTGGAACGATTTTCCGAATTCGGTGTACTCCATGCTCCGTTAGAGGATGTGCTCGGTCGTCCGACTCTTTATTTCGAGGACGAGGAGGGGCAACGGCTCTGTCTCATCGAGGGCGGGTCAGGGACGCCGTGGAAAAACGGAACGGTACCGGCAAACGTCGCCATCTTCGGCCTCGGGTTCAGCGAGTGGACGGTGCGGCGAATCGAGAAGACGGAACGCGTACTGACGGACGTGCTCGGTTATCGCTTCGCGTCTGAGTTCAAACGGAACGGGCAATCGGTTCGTGTGTTCGAGACGGGCGACGGGGGTGTGGCTACAGAGATTCATCTCGTCGACCGTCCCGATTTACCGTCGGAGCGGCCGGGCCGGGGCAGTGTCCACCACGTCGCGATTCGCGTCGAGGATGATGACGAGATGGCGCGTTGGGTCGAGCGGCTCGATTCTTTCGGTATCAGTCATTCGGGCCTAATCGACCGTTATTATTTCAAATCGATTTATTTCCGCGAACCGAGCGGGATTTTGGTGGAACTGGCGACGGATGGCCCTGGATTTGCGACGGATGAGCCGGTCGAGTCACTCGGGGAACGCTTGGCGCTGCCGCCGTTTCTCGAGCCGCGACGAGCCGAGATTGAGGCCAAATTAAAACCGCTATAACAGACAAACCCGACAGACTATTTCAGTCCGTCGGGTTTTGTATGCCTAGCAACATAGCCAGTTCGTTCGTCCGGTTGGCGACGAGGTCGGCAATCGTATAGCGGTCGAGCACGTGCAGGAACGCGAGCATCGCCTCGTTCAAGACGCTCCGCAGGTCGCACGCGGGGGCGATGACACATCGTCCTTCGCCGAAACATTCGACGAGCTCGAGCGGTTCAATCGTCCGGACGACGTCGCCGACATTGATGTCTTCCATCGGGCGGGCGAGCCGGAAGCCGCCGCCACGGCCGCGTACCGATTCCAGATATCCGTGCTTCCCGAGCTCATAGACGACTTTCATGACGTGGTTCTTTGAAATCTGATATTGGTCCGCCACTTCTTGAATCGTCACAAGACGATGGGAGAACGTGGCGCTATACATGAGTGTTCGGAGTGCGTAGTCGCACGTTTGCGTGAGCCGCATGATGATTCACCTCTTCATTCGTTCATTGTACAAGACATCTCGCGAAAGCGCGACGATGGAAGATGTGAAAAAAGCGTGGCGGATTCAAGGCGGAAATTTGAACTTGTATTTAAACAAGTATTTTATATATTGCTTTTGAAGTGACTTACCTCACATAATGAACATGAACTTTCAAAAAGGGGGAAATAAAATGTTAAATCAACAAACGATGGATATCGTCAAAGCGACCGCACCGGTCTTGAAAGACCACGGTGTCGCCATCACGAGTCACTTCTATAAGCGCATGTTCGAAAACAACCCAGAGGTCCGTCAATTTTTCAATCATACGAATCAAAAACGCGGTCGGCAGCCAGAGGCGCTTGCCAACGCCGTTTACGCAGCAGCCGTCCATATCGATCGTCTCGAAGCGATCCTTCCGGCCATCCAACCGGCACTCCATAAACACAAGAGCTTGAACATCCGCCCAGAACATTATCCGATTGTCGGCGAGAACTTACTCGGAGCGATTCAAGATGTGCTCGGTGAAGCAGCGACGCCGGATATCATCGACGCTTGGGCGAAAGCATACGGTGTCATCGCTGACGTCTTCATCTCGCTCGAGAAACAAATGTACGATGATGCACCATGGATCGGTTTCAAACCGTTCACGGTTGCTGAAGTGATTGAAGACACACCGGAAGTGAAACGATTCCACATCAAAGCGAACGACGGAGTCGTCGGGACGGCCATCCCAGGTCAATACATCTCGGTTCAAGCCCGTATCGCTGGGGAAGACATCTTGCACCACCGTCAATATAGCGTCGTCGAAACGACAGAAGACGGTTACTGGATTGCGCCGAAAGCGGAAGGGCTCGTCTCAAACTGGCTCCACGAGCAGACGGTCGGTACGGAGATTCCAGTGAGTGCCCCAGCTGGCGAATTCGTGCTCGAAGCATCGGATCGTCCGCTCACACTCGTCGCTGGCGGGATTGGTATCACGCCGCTCTTCAACATGGCGAAGACGGCACTCGGTCAAGGCCGTTCGGTCACGTTGCTCCATGCTGTCCGCAGCACGAGCCTCCGTCCGCTCGGTGAAGAGCTCGATGAACTTGTGAACGCTGGTCTCCAGCTCATCACACACGTCGATGACGTATCAGGTTGCATGAGTGCGACACAGCTCGAAGCACTCGATGTCGACGGACACGACGTCTACACGTGCGGTCCGACCGCGATGATGGAGACGGTCGTCCAAACAATTCCACAAGCCCGTTACGAGTTCTTCGGTCCATCGGCCGTACTCGCCAAAGCATAAGAAAAGACGACCGCGAAAGCAGTCGCCACACTACCGCAGACCGGTCATCGGTTTGCGGTTTTTCATAACTCAATCGAGTCAATGACTTGATTGTTCTGGTCTAACGTTTGAAGCGTCCAAATTTCTTCCGGCACGTTATGCAATTTCAAAATATGGTAGTTAGAGAATGAATCTTCTTCGGGACGGTTGAGGACGTGGTCTTCTTGCATGCGCTCTCCGATGATGCGGAACGAAGCCACGTGTTGAGGGTTGTTGTTGAGGCGAACGCCCATATAATAAGTGTCTTCATGTTCAAGCTCGATATAGTGAAATGGAGCCGCATCGAGTGTTTCGACAGTGCCGGCACCATAGCCGTCGCCACTCATCTCGGCGAGGCCGAGTACGGTCTCGTCCTCATTTGTGAATAGGGCGAGGTTAGATTTATCAAATTGATCGAATGTATAGGCGTGAAAGCCATCATTCGTCAAATAGTGATCCAGCTTTCGATTCTCAAAAAATGTAGGTCCGTTTTGTATCAAGGCGATAAGTGAGATACAAGCTAACAACACCCCAATGATTTTTCGTTTGAACATTCATCTCTTCCTTTCTTTAGAAACAGCCCATGCCTCTGTTCCGAGTGCATGGGCTGTTTGTTTAGTACGTTAAACTCGCGGCGACGATGATTCCGACGACGAGTGAGGCGGAGAACAGGCTGATGCCGATGGCGAGGTTGCCGTTCTCGACTTCTTTCTCTAAGTTCACGCCTGGTGTCAGGACGTATTCAAATGTCCAGAAGGCGAGCACTTGGGCAAGAATCCCGACGAGTCCCCAGATGAAGGCGTCGAGCAGGTTGACGCTGTTCGCCCACACCGTGTAGATGACGATGGCGAGTCCGATTGCTTTCCCCCAAAGTTTCAAGGCGACGGCGACGTTACCTTCTTTAATCAATTTACGTTCCGAATACTTCGTCGTAAGGGCGAAGACGACGAGTCCGGCTAAAATCAGGCCAAACCCTGTGCCGAGGTGAGCGAGGAAGCTCAAGATGGAATCGAGCGTGATGAACGTCATAAGTTATTCTCCTTTGTTGTGCCGATGGCTAAGTAGTAAGACTGGTTGTTCGTGATCATGCTGCCGGCGCGGACGCCGAGGGCGGACGGATGGCCGTTCAAACAAAAACAGCCGACCATGTAGTGCGTCTCGAGCGGACCGTTGACCGTGTTCGTCAGACGGGTCGGCAGCTCGATGAACTGTTGATACACCGCCGTCTCGTCCGCGTACGTCTGGAGCGCCTCTTTATGGAACGGGACGCCGGCTTGGTCATAGAGGATGACCGAGTCGCCTTCCCGGCCGAAGGCGGGCTTTTGCACGTACGCGCTCTGGCCGATAAACGGATCAGGCTCGAGATACGTCGGTAAAAAATAAGTCTCGATGATGGAACGTTCCGCTTCGTCGAAATATGTATCGACCTCATACAGTTCCCAAATGAGCGCTTGGACGCCTTTAGACTGCATGAGAAACGCCGAGAGCGGATTGAGTACCGAGACGCGTTTGGCCGCGTTTAGTTCGAGCAGGCGGATGCCGATCAAATCACCATTGGGTGCCTGGTCGTCGACCAGATGCTCGATCGGGTACGTCTGACGATATAACACGTCGACTTTTTCCCCAGATGGTGTGAAGACGCCGTCCGCCTCGACGAGCAATCGGTCGAGCGGGACGAATTCGGACGGCAAATCGAGCGTCTCTTGAAGGAAGCGCGTCGTCCATTTGTCCTCGATGTTGTCGTCATGGGCCGTGAAGACGATTTTTGGTGTCCCATCCCGGCCGAGTCGTTGCCACGCGGCGATGACGGCTTTTCGCAATTCGGTCTTGAGCTCAGCAGTCGACGCCGCATTCGGGTCATCGAGTCCGAATTCTGTCGTCACATAGCCGTTCACGTCGAACAGTTCTTTGATGAACGTCGGTGTGTCGGCATTGAATTCCATCAACTTGATGATGCCGTCTTTGACGATCCAGTCATAGCGACCGATAATCGTCTCTTGCGGCAGTGACTTGTCCCGGAGGAACGGCAAGCTCGCCTCAGGGTAACCGAGCAAACGGAGCGTGTCGTCCGGGAGCGTGCGCAGCAGGCGATTCGCCTTGCGGAAAATCGTATCGACGTCACGCGTCGCCTTCCGAATTTGTCTCACCGTGTCACCCGACATGGCGAGACAGTCGTAAAGGGCGTACTCCTCGTCGTTCAAGTCAGGCCAAAAGAAAGAGATTTGGCCGAACAACGCGTCGCGCTTCATCCCCCGAAGCCGCCTTTTGAGCCACTGCCGAGGCCCGAGTTAGAGCCTGAGTTCGATTTGTTCGGGGTGATGCTGCTGGCGCCGCCATTCGAACGGTAATTTTTATAAGACGAGGAATTCTTCAATGCACTCTTTGAATTGAACAGGCTGCCGAGCAAGAAGAAGCTGCCGAAGTGAGGAGAACGCTCATCGTCACAGTAATATGACTCCGTCTCATCATCCCAGTCCCAATCGTCACATTCGTAGCCCGTCGGTTCTTCCGGTAACGTCGCTTGCTCGGTTTCGTCGGTGCCACACGCCGCGAGCGAAGCGGTTAACACTGCGGCCGACAGACCGCTCAAGATTTTTTTGCTTGTCTTCATGTTGATTCCTCCAATGTATAACCTGTAGGGGTGACGTAAATGACATAGACGCCGCGATCCTCATCCGTCTCGGCCGAGTCACGTTCATATTCTTTGCCGGCGACGTACAAATATTGGCTGCCGAGCATGGCAAGGGCGTCGAGATGACGGTCGACGTAATACGCCTCGAGCATCGGATTGTCGAACCGGTCGTCGAGCGTCCGGATCTCGACTTTGATGTCGGTCGTCTCATGCTTGTCGACCGGGCCTTCCGTGTAACGGTCGACGTAAATCAAGAAGTATTGCTCGCCTTCGAGCGCCGATGAGCGTTGCTTGTAGGTCATGCCGTCCTTGACGAAAAATTCGCATTCGCGACGGGCAAGTACTTCATCGAGGCCGAGCGATGTATAATGGTAGAGTGGCTCGAATGAAAGTTCATTTTTATAAAGTCGATATTCCAAAACGATTGAGTTCATGACGTCGTCCTTTCTTTTTTCTTTCTATACGGAACCGAACGTAAGGTGGTTTCGTAAATCAAGTAAGTTGTCTCTAGTATATAGGAAAAGGAGGGGTTTTTCTGTGCATATCTTTTTTCGTGTCTGGCGCGGATTATCGAAATTATCGTTTTTGAACGTCGTCTTGGCATCGCTCGTCATCATCTTGACGGGTACCGTCCTCGGGTTTGTGCTCGAGCCGGAGACGTTCCCGTCGATGTTCGACTCATTCTGGTGGACGATGACGACGCTCACGACCGTCGGATACGGTGACTTTTTCCCGACATCGGTCGCGGGACGTTGGCTCGGGATTTTCTTGTTCCTGTTCGGGATCGGGATTATCGGGGCGTTGATTGGAAAACTCGTTGAAGTCGGCGCGACGTTTCAACGGTTAAAACGGGAGGGGAAGTTAGTGTATCGAGGAGAAGGGCATTACGTCTATATCGGCTGGTCGCCGAAGACGAAAAAGGCAATTGATGAAGTGCTCGTCTATGAGCCAAAGGCTGAGATCGTCTTAATCGATCAGTTGAAGGAAGAAGCGTACGACCACGACAATGTCCACTTCGTCCACGGTGACGCGTCGGATGAGGCCGTACTCTTGCAGGCCAATATTTTAAAGGCGCGCCGGGTCGCCATCTTCGCGGATGCCCGCATCACGGAGACACTCCTCGCTGACGGGAAATCGTTGCTCATCGCGTCAGCGGTCGAAGCGCTCTCGTCTGAACGTGGCGTCGATTTGCATACGGTCGTCGAGGTGTGCGAGGAACGGAACATCTCGAAATTCAAACACGTCCGAATCGACGACTTTATTCTCGCGAACGACTCGGTGTCACTCCTCATGGCGAAAGCGACGCTGCAGCCGGGGACGACATCGATTTTCCGTCAGCTGCTTAGTAAACAGTCAGGCGGCAACATCCAGGCGCTCGCACCGAAACCGGAATGGACGACCATCCGGGACGCTGCGGAAAGTTTGTTGCATCAAGGCGTCACGTTAATCGCCGTCAACGACCGTCTCGATTACGCGACGGTGCTCGATACACCGCTTCAGGCGAGCGATATGCTTTACATCGTCTGTCACGATGACTCGTGGGAGCGACTGAACCAAGGAGGAATTTGATGTATAACGGAACGTTTATCCGCAAGATGACACGCATGCAGAACGTGCAACGATGGGACGAGTATGCGCCGCATTATCATGACAACGCGGCAAGCCACAGTTTCCGCGTCGCTGTCTTCAGCTTGATCGCGGCATACTACGAAGAGAACAAAGGACGGGACGTCAACTTGCTCGACGTGCTCGGCAAGGCGCTGTTCCATGATATGAACGAAGTGCAGACCGGTCCAATCATGCACCGGACGAAAAAAGAACCGACGCTCAAAGAACATATCGAACGGATGGAGCGGACGGCGAGTCTCGGACTCGTCGAGTTGTTGTCGCAGTCGCTCCGGCCGCATTTTTATCGTTTCCTCGTCGAAGCGGAGGACGACTCATTCGAAGGACGGCTCGTCGATGGAATCGACTCGTTCGACGCGATGCTGTTCGTTCGTCGGGAAGTCGGCCACGGCTCGCCCCATTTCGTCGCCAAGCTAGAAGAGATGAAAGCGGCCCTGCGCGAACATCCGCTCGAATCGGTCCGTTGGCTGTATGAACAAGTCGAAGCGGAGACAGACGTGGCGACGTTCATCGAGAACGTCATGCGGATGGACAGTGTCCGGCGGTGGAAAGGCCGATTCAACACGATTGACGATAACGACGCCATCCATGGCTTCCGGGCGGCCGCGCTCGGGATGTTCAGCGGATTGCTCGAGCGTGAGAAATATGACGTCGATGTCGATGTCGCCGAGCTGACAGCGCGCCTGCTCTGTCACGATCTCGTCGAGGGGGTGACCGGGGACGTGCTCGGCCCGGTGAAACATTCAACTGCCGAGACCGGTGCGGCGTTCGAGGCGTATGAACGGGCCGAGAGCGAGGCGCTCTTGTCGCTCCTCCCGGGCTACATGCAGCCGGCGTTCCGGCGCTATATGGCCGATTCGAAAGATGACACGTATGAAGGCATGCTCGTCGACATGATGGACAAGCTCGACGCGCTCATCAAGATGAACATGGAGCGGAAGATGAACGGGGCCGAATATGAGGTCACGTATCGCGAGCAACTCCGTAAAGTGCAGATGCGTTACGAGAACCCGAGCATGTTGTTCTTCTTGGCGTACATCTTGCATGATTTAGATTACGTCACCAGTTAACCAGGTCGCAGACAAATTGTCTGCGGCTTTTTTTATATCATTCATTGACATATATCATTCAACGATATATATTAAGGGTAAGATATATCAATGAATGATATAGGAGGTGGCGGGATGCCGCGTAATGATACGATCGAGCTCGGCGAATTGACCGACAGCATGCTCTATATCCTGCTCGCCTTGACCGAGGCGCGTCACGGCTATTTGATTATGCAGTTCGTCGACGAGTTGACGAACGGGCGGATTAAAATCGGGCCGGCGTCGATGTACACCATCATCAAGAAACTCGTGAACGCACAGCTGATCGAGCCGATTGACGGGGACGGGAAACAGAAACGTTATGTGATCACGGCACAGGGGCGTGCGCTCGTGGCGGAAGACTTGCAACGCAGGCAAGCGATCGTCGATGATGCACGCTTCATTTTAGAAGGGGAGGGACAGCGATGAAACGGAAATATATGTCGAGTTGGGGACTGGCGTTCGCCGAAGAACGGGAAATGAAAAAATTGGAACGGATGGCCGCTCAAGGCTGGCATTTAGAGAAGTTCGCGCCGCTCGGCTACACGCTCGTTGAAGGCGAACCGATGGATGTGCGCTACAGTCTCGATTATCGGAAACAACCGGACGCGGAATATTTCGAGCTGTTCGCCGCGAGCGGCTGGGAGCATGTCACGTCGACAGGTGAAGAGATTCATGTGTTCAAAGGTCGTCCGGACGCGACGCCTCTCTATACCGATCGCCAGACGACCGAAGAGAAATACGGCCAAGTCGAGCGGACGATGGGCCGGGCGGCGCTCATTTGTCTATTGCTATCACTCGGATTCGTGTTCATGTTGCAATTGGATTGGCCACAGACGGCGGAAGCCATCATTTTGGTGTTACAGACGCTTGTCGTCATCGGGCTCGTCTTCACAGGACTCCCGTATCTCGGTTTCCTCGTGAAGCGAAAACGTTTGGAACGGAATGAATGACTAGGCGGATGGCACAAGCCATCCGTTTTGTTTTGGTCGACTGAACTATTCAAGAAAAAAATAGTTAGGCGCAGAGAACTGTTTTATGGAAATCCTCTATTCAACCAAAATAGAATCGGGCATGATAATTAATGAAATCGCTTGCATTCATTTTGAAGAGGAGGAACGGGCATGGGTAAAAGACGGAAAGGGTTAGCGATGACGGCTGGTGTCACCGCGATTGCACTGCTCGCCGGGCAACCGGTCGCACAGGCGGCGACGCCGCAAAACGGTACGATGATGCAGTACTTTGAATGGTACGTCCCGAACGACGGGCTGCATTGGAACCGACTATCGAATGACTCGCAGCACTTGAAAGACATCGGGGTGACGACGGTGTGGATTCCGCCGGCGTACAAAGGCACGTCACAGAACGATGTCGGGTATGGGGCGTACGATTTATACGATCTCGGCGAATTCAACCAAAAAGGGACGACCCGGACGAAGTACGGGACGAAAGCGCAGCTCCAGACCGCCATCTCGAACTTGCGCGGTAAAGGAATCGGTGTGTACGGCGACGTCGTCATGAATCACAAGGGCGGGGCCGATTATACCGAATCCGTTCAGGCAATCGAGGTCAATCCGTCGAACCGGAACCAAGAAACGTCCGGTGAGTATGGCATCTCGGCCTGGACCGGGTTCAACTTCGCGGGGCGCAACAATACATACTCGCCATTCAAATGGCGCTGGTACCATTTTGACGGCACCGATTGGGATCAGTCACGCAGCTTGAGCCGCATCTATAAATTTAAGAGCACGGGCAAGGCGTGGGACACGGACGTGTCGAACGAGAACGGCAACTATGATTATCTTATGTATGCCGACGTCGATTTCGAGCATCCTGAGGTCCGCCAAGAGATGAAGAACTGGGGTAAATGGTACGCCGACTCGCTCGGGCTCGACGGCTTCCGGTTGGACGCGGTCAAACATATCAGCCACTCGTATTTGAAGGAGTGGGTGACGAGCGTGCGCCAGACGACCGGGAAAGAGATGTTCACGGTCGCCGAGTATTGGAAGAACGACCTCGGTGCCATCAACGACTATCTGTATAAGACGGGCTACACGCATTCCGTCTTCGATGTGCCGCTCCATTACAACTTCCAAGCGGCTGGTAACGGCGGCGGGAATTACGATATGCGCAACATCTTGAAAGGCACCGTCACCGAACAGCATCCGTCGCTGTCCGTGACGATTGTCGATAACCACGACTCACAGCCGGGCCAGTCGCTCGAGTCGACGGTCGCCAACTGGTTCAAACCGCTCGCCTACGCGACGATCATGACGCGCGGTCAGGGTTATCCGGCCCTCTTCTATGGAGACTATTACGGCACGAAAGGGACGACGAACCGCGAAATCCCGAACATGTCGGGCACGCTCCAACCGATTTTGAAGGCACGAAAAGACTTCGCCTACGGGACGCAGCATGACTACCTCGATCATCAGGACGTCATCGGCTGGACACGTGAAGGTGTGACCGACCGTGCCAAATCGGGTCTCGCGACGATTCTATCGGACGGTCCGGGCGGCTCGAAGTGGATGTACGTCGGCAAACAGAACGCCGGCGAGGTATGGAAAGACATGACGAACAACAACGCCCGTCTCGTCACGATCAATGCTGACGGCTGGGGTCAGTTCTTCGTCAACGGAGGCTCGGTCTCGATTTATACGCAACAATAACGAAAACACCCGATCGAAGTGAGGTGATCCTCTCTTCGATCGGGTGTTGTTTGAATTTAGCGTTTCCAGACCCACTCGTCACTCTCATATTTGGCGACGAGCTCCTGAATCTCTTGTTGCTGCGCCTCGGTGAACGTCAGCGGTTCGAACGTCAAGTCGAACGCGTCACGGAACCCGTCCGTGAACGCCGCCGCGACCTCGTCGAAGGCGACCGGTCGACCGAGCGTCTCGTTCAAGGAGACGGCCTTGTCACCAAAGCGGGCTTTGGCCTCCACCTTCGCATCGGCCTCGAGATTGAAGCAGTCGAACAAGACGTCATCGTCAATCGACAATGGGATTGAGCCGTGTTGCAGGACGGCACCTTGGTGGCGCACTTGGGCGCTCCCGGCAATCTTTTTCCCGTCGACGGCGAGCTCATAGTACGAGGCGGCGTCAAAACAGACGGCCGACTTCGGTTTTCGAAGCGCCTCACGGTCGGCCTCGGTCAACGGCACCGAGAACTCGGCCGGGACGCCGAGTGCGTGATACCCGCGACGCACCCCTTCGGTCAGGAGGCGATAGCTCTCGATGACGTTCGTCGGCAAGGATGGCATCGTCTCAGGGAGAATGACGCTATACGTCAGCTCGTCCGCGTGCAAGACGGCCCGTCCGCCGGTCAAACGACGGACGACCGGGATCCCATTTAAAGCGAGCGCGTCGCGGTCGAGATCGCGCGTCGCCCGTTGGAAGCGCCCGACGCTGATGGCGTGCGGGGCCCAGGCGTAAAAACGGAGTGTCGGTTTTACGTCACCGCGCGCGACCCAGCCGGCGATGGCCTCATCGATAGCCATATTCTCGGCTGGGGACAGCGGGGCGGTATGAAGCAAATGCCATGTCGTTCCAATCATAAACGTCTCTTCTTTCTCTTAGTCGATTGGCAACATCGTGTGACGACGTGCCTTGTGGACTTGTTCGTCCGCGTGATACGAGGAACGCACAAGCGGTCCGGCCTCACAGTGGGAGAAGCCTTTCGCCAACGCGATCTCTTTCAGCTCGGCGAACTCATCTGGATGGTAGTAGCGCTCGACGTCGAGGTGCTTCTTCGTCGGCTGCAAGTATTGGCCGAGCGTGAGGATGTCAACGTGATGGGCCCGGAGGTCGTCCATCGCTTGAATCAACTCTTCCTTCGTCTCGCCGAGTCCGACCATGATGGACGACTTCGTCGGGATGTCCGGGTTCAGTTCTTTCGACCGTTTTAAAAATTCGAGCGTCCGGTCGTACGTCGCTTTGGCGCGGACTCTCGGTGTCAAACGACGGACCGTCTCCAAGTTATGGTTCATGATGTCTGGGCCGGCATCGATGAGCGTCTGGAGCGCCGAGAAGTCACCCATCATATCGGACGGGAGCACTTCGATTGACGTCTCCGGGTTCATGGCACGGACGGCGCGGACCGTCTCGGCGAATACCGTCGCTCCGTAGTCGTTCAAGTCGTCGCGGGCGACGGCCGTGATGACGACGTGCTTCAGGTTCATGAGGCGGACCGACTCGGCAACGCGTTTCGGTTCTTCCCAGTCGAGTTCGTTCGGCTTGCCCGTCGTAACCGCGCAGAAGCGGCAGGCGCGGGTGCAGATGCTTCCAAGAATCATGAACGTCGCGGTGCGGCGGACGGCCCAGCATTCATGGATGTTCGGACATTTCGCCTCTTCACAGACGGTATGTAGATTTTTCTCGCGCATCATCTTTTTGAGACCGGTGTATGTCTCGTTCGTGTTCAGTTTAATCTTTAACCATTCCGGCTTTCGTTTCAGTTCCCCTCGTGCCAAGATGATTTCCCCCTTTTTGAAAGTTAACCCCTAACAAAAAGAGTTTACCAAAGATGAGGACGAATTCGAACCAGCGAAATTATTGGCTTTGCCAATACAGCTTGGATGTGTGTCAAAACAGAATATATATTTCAAAATGGTTACGCTTTCATGTGAAGTGTTGTTTCCCATTTTTTGAATTGCTATACTGACGTTGACCACCTGAATAAGGACCATATGTAACTGATACGATCAGGCATGGGGTGAACGAGCGTTGGTGAGGCAACGCTTCTTCCTCCATGCCTTTTTGTTTGGGGGTCGGGGAAACTTTCAAAAAGGAGTGGGGAACATGAACAAAGCATTGAACTGGACGGCGACACTGGGGCTAACGACAGCGCTACTCGTCTCATCGGTCCCGATGGCGACTGCGGTCGTAGCGGAGGAGACGTCAGCAACGTCGATTGAGCAGCGTGTGGACGCCAAGCTCGCGTCGATGACGCTTGAACAAAAGCTCGGTCAAATGATCATGCCAGACTTCCGATTATGGAACGGGGCGAACCATACGGCACTCGCGACAGATGTGGCGCGCGTCGTCGATCGGTTTGACCTCGGGGGTGTCATCTTGTTCGCGGAAAACGTGACCGAGACCGAACAGACGACGAAACTCGTCCACGACCTCCAAGAAGTCGTCAAACAAGACGAAAGCAACGACGTACCGCTCTTCATCACGATTGACCAAGAGGGTGGAATCGTGACACGTCTCGGAACGGGCACGAACTTGCCGGGTAACATGGCGCTCGGGGCGACACGGAGCAGCCAGTACGCATACGACGCGGGGAATATTATCGGTTCGGAGTTGAACGCTCTCGGGGTGAACGTCAACTTCGGTCCGGTGCTAGACGTCAACAACAACCCGGCCAACCCGGTCATCGGCGTACGCTCGTTCTCGAGCGACCCAGAACTCGTCGGCGAGCTCGGCTCGGCGATGACACAAGGGATCCAAGACCAGGGCGTCGCCGCGACGGCGAAGCATTTCCCAGGTCATGGTGACACGGCGGTCGACTCGCATTACGGACTTCCGATCGTCGACAAATCGCTCGAAGATTTGCGCGGTCTCGAACTGTTGCCGTTCAAACGAGCCATCACCGAAGGCATCGATATGATCATGACGGCACACATCGGGATGCCACAAATCGAGGATGAGGTCGTCAACTCGCCGCGCGGCACATTCCCGCTCCCGGCGACGCTCTCGGACGACGTCATCACGGGCGTGTTACGGGAAGACATGGGATATGACGGGATCGTCATCACGGACGCTTTGAACATGCAGGCGATTGCCGATAACTTCACGGAAGCCGAAGCGGTCATCAAGACGTTCGATGCGGGCGTGGATATCGCGCTCATGCCGACGATTTTACGGTCGAACGCGGACGTCGTGAAGCTCGAGACGATCTTTGAAGACGTCATAGCAGCCGTCGACGATGGACGCCTGTCAGAAGAGAAGATTGATGCAGCGGTCGAGCGGATTTTGACGCTCAAAGCGGAACGCGGCATTTGGCAAGAATCGGTCGACACGACGACGCTCGAGGCGAAACTCGCTGAGGCGAATGCGGTCGTCGGCAGTGCCGAACATAAAGCGAAAGAACGTGAAATCGCCGAGGCGGCCGTCACGCTCGTGAAAAACGATGACAAGACGCTTCCGTTCAAACCGAAAAAAGGTGAGACGGTCCTCGTCTTGTCACCGGCGAAAGACCAGACGGACAGCATGATCAAGACGATCAAGTCGCTCGAGAAGAACGCCGGCAACATGAAAGACGTGAACGTCATCGCCGCGAACTATACGGCATCGACGAAGCACTTGGATCAAAACCCGGCATTGAAAGAAAAACTCGACGCGGCCGACTATATCATCGTCGGCTCGAACGTGAACAACAGCGCCAAGCTGAAATCGACTTCGGCTGACAATTACGTGCCGGCCGAAGTGTTCCGTTACGCCAACGAGACGGGCAAGAAGTCAGTCTTGCTCAGCCTGCGTAACCCGTACGATGTGGCGGTTCAGCCGGATGCACCGGCCCAGCTCATCATCTACGGCTTCAAAGGTGACCCGAACGGACCGGATTCAGAGGCGGGCAATGCCAAATCGGCAGGACCGAACCTCCCGGCCGGCATTCGCGCCATCTTTGGTGAAGTGAAACCGACGGGCAAACTCCCGGTCGACGTACCGACGTTTGAGAACGGCGTGTTCGGAGATGACTTGCACCTCGAGTTTGGTGACGGATTCCGTAACTGGAACAAGTAAACTAAAACCGCGAGCGCCCCATGAGGGTGCTCGCGGTTTTTCGTTTGATTGTCACGCCTCGAAATAGCCGACGACGAGAAGGCCTGGGCCTGTGTGCGCCCCGATGGCCGAACCGACGATCGTCTTCGTGACGCTCGCCGGGTTCACATGTTCCCGTAACAACGCCTCGAACTGATCGGCTTTGACCGGGTCGTCCCCGTGACCGATGAAGATATGCCCACCCTCGACGAGCGGTTTCGACTCGGTCATCCACTCGACGATGCGGCGTAACACTTTCTTGTGACCGCGCACCTTCTCGATTGGGACGAGTTTGCCGTCTTCGACTGTCAAAAGCGGTAAAATTGTCAACAAATCCCCGATGAACGCGCTCGCTTTCGAGACACGGCCGCCGCGCATCAAATACTCGAGCGATTCGACCGTGAACAAATGCCGGATTT
The DNA here is from genome assembly GCF_018618345.1 of Exiguobacterium sp. s36. Classification (NCBI taxonomy): domain Bacteria; kingdom Bacillati; phylum Bacillota; class Bacilli; order Caryophanales; genus Exiguobacterium; species Exiguobacterium sp. s36. The sequence goes on along the minus strand of NZ_JACSLW010000001.1, from coordinate 1,036,279 downwards.
TGCCGACGAGCGACGTCGCGTAGGCGACCGTCTCTTCATACGTATGGTCTTGGCCATACTCGGCGACCGTCTTGACGAACAGCCCTTGGCCGACGGACGCGGCACGCGTATCGAGAATATGGAACGTGCTGTTCGGGTATTCTTCTTTAAGTAGGTTGCCGACCATGACGGCCGTCTGGTATGTACCCGAGAGCTCGCCCGAGAAAGCGAGATATAGGAACGGGATTTCTGATTCGAGATGTTGGCGGAAACAATGCTCAAGTCGGGCCGCCTCGATTTGGAACGTCTTCGGTGTCTTGCCGTTCCGCATCGCGTCGTACACGTCTTTCGGTTGAATCGTTTCCCCGTCTAAAAATTCCTCGTTGTCGATGATGACGCCGAGTGGCAATACCTCGAGGCCGTACTCGATAACTTGGTCTTGGGTCAAATCGGCTCCGGTATCGGTTATGATTTTAAACATGCGGTCACTCCTCTGCTAATTGTTGTTCAATGTCGCGAATCGGTTCGTTGCGTTTCCACATCCGGTCGAGTTGGGTCGCGAGCGTCGTTTGTTCGTTCTCATCGAGCGTGCCAGGTATGAGCCGGCTCATGCCACCGAGGACGGTGTAGGCGCGACGCAACACGTCATCGACAGTGAGCGGGATTCCTAGCAAATCCTCGAGTGACGCCATCGTCTCAGGGACAATGGCCGGATAGGTAAAGCGCGTCGCTTCACCTTGGATGGCTTGCGCATAAAAGTCACGGATGAGCGCGGCCCGTTCACTTCCGCTCTTGCGGACGCTCAAGTAAATCTGGACGGCGACGCCGCCACGGACGCGGCGCTGGGAAATGCCGGCGAACTTCTTGCCGTCAATCGACAAATCGAAGCTGCCCGGGCAGTATGAGCCGACGATTTCGCCAGGCACGATCTCGTTCGTCACATCTTGGAACATGAGTTGGATGAGTGACGTCATCGCCTCGTAGCCGCTATCGATTTGAATCCCGTCTTTCTCGGGTAAAATCAAAGATAAGTTCAACACGTCCGCGTCTAAGACGACGGCCAGTCCTCCTGAATTGCGGACGACAGGACGGAAGCCGTGTTCATGAAGCAAACGGATGCCATCTGCCAAGTGGGGCAGACGGGCGTCTTGAATCCCGAGCACGACCGTGTTTAGATGAACCCAGGCCCGCAGGACGGCACCTGACGTCGCGGTCGAGGCACAGAGCGTATCGTCCGTCGCGAACGATTGCTCGGCTTGGAACGCCGGACCGAGCGAAGACTGGTCAATGACACGGTAGGTCGGTTGTCGTAATAATGGATGGGTCATATACATAATTCCTTTTCAATAAATAATTTCCTTCCCATTATAACATGGGAGGAACCACGCGCTAGAAGTCGAATCCAATCATTAATGAAACGTAGGGGGCAACGTCATGTATACGTCACGAGGTCAATTGTCAGGATCGAAAGTGTTCAAAGATCCGGTTCATCGATATATATACGTCTATGATCATCTCGTCTGGGAATTGATCAATACGAAAGAGTTTCAACGGTTACGTCGCATCAAGCAGCTCGGGACGTCGTTTTTGACGTTCCACGGGGCCGAGCATACGCGTTTCCATCATTCGCTCGGCGTCTACGAAATCGCCCGACAGCTAATCGATCAGTTCCATGAGTATCCGGAGTGGGATGACCGCAACCGGGAGTTGTTGCTCGCGGCGGCGCTGCTGCACGATGTCGGACACGGTCCGTTCTCGCACGCGTTCGAGCACGTCTTCGCCGTCCGTCACGAGGTGTGGACCGAACGCATCATCCTCGGGGACACGGAAGTGAACAAAGTGCTGTCCGAGATGGGGGTCGGCTTCCCGGAAGAAGTGGCGGCCATCATCAATAAGACACACCCGAACCGACTGCTCGTCAATATCCTCAGTTCGCAACTCGACGTCGATCGGATGGACTATCTGCTCCGTGACGCCCATTTCGCCGGTGTCAGTTACGGTAAGTTCGACCTTGAGCGCATGCTTCGGGTGTTGCGTCCCGATGAGGACCAAGTCGTCGTCAAACAGTCGGGCATGCATACGATTGAGGACTATATCATGCGGCGCTATCAAATGTATTGGCAAGTCTATTTGCACCCGGCGACGCGGTCGAGCGACCTGTTGCTCAAAGCCGTGCTCGAGCGGGCGCAAGAGCTGTACGAGTCGGGCTACGCCTTCGAGATGACGCCGAAGCATTTCTTGCCGATTTTCAATCATGAGGACATGACGCTCGAGCATTACTTGAAGCTCGATGAGACGATCGTCTATTTCTATTTCCAAGAATGGATGGACGAGGCGGACCCGATTTTGGCCGATCTCGCGAGCCGGTTCGTCAACCGCCGCCTGTTGAAGTATAAGAATTTCCCGGAAGCGAACCGCGTCCGCTACATGGACCGCTTGCGTTCGACGATGGAGTCAATCGGGTTGCCGACCCGCTACTACTTACTCGAGGACCAGCTCAGTCAACTGCCGTACGACTTGTATAAAGGGCATGGCAAATACGAAGGCATCTACTTGCAAATGAACGACGGCGACCGTCGCGAAATCTCAGAAGTATCGATGCTCGTCCAATCGATTTTGAACTCGCGCCAGTCAGACGAGAAAATCTATTATCCTGAGGACGTGCTCCTCAATTTGAAAGATTATGCGTCAGAAAAAACATGGATGTTGTCAACGTTACGGGGAGAGTGAATCGTTGAAAAGGAAGTGACACCATGGGAGTTGGCACATTGGTCGGCGGGGTCGGGATCTTCTTGCTCGGGATGATGCTGTTGACGGATACGTTGAAAAACATGGCCGGGGAAAGGCTCCGGCAACGCTTGAACCTGTTGGCAGAGGGACCGGTTTCAGGTGCGTTTCTCGGGGCTACAATGACGACACTCTTCCAGTCGTCGACCGTGACGACGCTCATGACGATCAGTTTCGTCAGCGCCGGTCTGTTGACGTTCACCCAAGCGCTCACACTCGTCATCGGAGCGAACGCGGGCAGCGCGACGACCGGATGGATTGTGGCGCTCTTAGGTTATAACGTGGATATTCGCGAACTGTTGCTCCCGCTCATCGGGGTCGGTATGGCGCTACGTTTGATCGGACGGCGCGTCAAGCGCATCGGTATGCTCATGGTCGGACTCGGTCTGATTTTCGTTGGCATCGGGACACTTCAAGAGGCGATGCGCGACGTCGTCACGTTCTCATTCGCCGGTTGGGAAGCGGACACACCGTTGCATCAACTCGCACTGCTTGGGACAGGATTACTGATGACCGTCCTATTACAGTCTTCGAGCATTGGTCTCGTCTTGACGATGACGGCGCTCGCGACCGATACGGTGACGCTCGCCCAAGCCTGTCTGCTCGTGCTTGGACAAAGCGCCGGGACGAGTCTCGTCGTCGCCATCGGGTCGATCGGAGGCTGGAAGTCGGCCCGCCGCATCGTCTTGGCGCACGTGCTCGTCCACGGCTCGATTTTACTCATCGGCTGGCTGACGTTCCCGCTCTTGTTCGGTGTCGTGAACGGTGTGGCCGATCGCCTCAATTGGAACGAACTGTTGCGGCTCGCCTTGTTCCACACCTCGTTCCATTTGCTCGGGGTGTTCACGTTCCTGCCGTTCCATCAGGCGTTCAGTCGTCAGTTGCTCAAGTGGATCCCGAGCCGGGCGGAAAAGCTGACCCGGTTCCTCGACCCGAATATGGCCCGCATCCCGACGGTCGCGCTCGAGGCGGCCCGGCGCTCGTTGATTGAGATTGAGCGCTATTTAGCCAAAGAGACGCAACTGTTGCTGAACGAGGCACGTAAACGCGACGACGAGCTTCAACTCGTCGAGAAGACGCTCGGCGACGTCCGTGTCTTTTTGAGCACGATTCAATTGGAAGAAGGGCGAGGACGCAACGACTACGGCCAACATCTGTCGCTGCTCCATACAATCGACCACTTGGAGCGGTGGCTGTTCGTCATGCGTGAAGTCGACCCGGTCGACGCGCTCCGCGATACGGACTTCCTGGTCGCGCGTCAGCTCGTCTTGCATGAACTCGACATGGTCGAGACGCTTAACCATCACACGCCCCCGGAAGAGTCGCGGCAGTGGAAGACGGCCTCGAAACAGCTCGCTGAATATCGAAAAGCGCATCGGGCCGAACTGCTCGAGGAGACGGCGGCGAATCAGCTCGAGATGGACCAGACGATTCAAAAAGTCCAGGCGCTCCTCTGGCTCGACCGGATCGGCTATCACGTTTGGCGCGCGACGCGTCATCTGATTAAACCGACCGTCCCGAGTGAGCGATTTGAAGTGAATCTGGAAGATTGAAAAACGACCGCCCTCCGAGATGGAAGGGCGGTCGCTGTGTTTACTTCTTATCTGCGTGCATGACGCCGGCTTGGCCGTAGTGCGTCGCGTCCATCTCTTCGATGAAGACGGTGATGTTTTCTTTCGGGGCGTTCGTCGTCTCGGAGACGGCGTCTGTCACCTTTTCAATCAACGCACGTTTTTGTTCGACCGTGCGACCTGGGAGCATTTTAACCGTTACGTATGGCATCACATTTCCTCCTTTTAGTTCGTTCCCTTTCATTCTAGTGAAAGGTGAGGCAAGTGGAAAGCAGAAAATCGATTGGGCGGACGGTACAAATAAAAAATGCAGGTGCGAAATATGTGAAAACGGGGTAAGGAACAAGACAGACTAGTCGTAGGAGGAACAGGCGGATGAAATGGAAGGGTAGACAAGCAAGTCGAAACGTCGAGGATCGACGGGGGCAACGTGTCGGAGGGAAAGGCATCGCAGGAATCGGTGGGGGCTTTGGTCTCATCTTAGTCATCGTCTTCACACTGCTCAACGGGGGCAATCCGGGCGATATCGTCAACAACATCGGACTCGGAGAACCGGAACAGTCCTCTGGAACGTATGAAGGCTCGGCGCGGGAAGAAGAGATGGCCGACTTCGTGTCGGTCGTGCTAAGGGATACCGAAGAAGTGTGGACCGATATTTTTGCGGAGAACGGATTGACGTATCGGGAGCCGACGCTCGTCATCTATAAAGATCAAGTCGAATCGGCGTGCGGGATTGCCGGATCGGCTGTCGGACCGTTCTACTGTCCGGGTGATCAGAAGTTGTATATCGATTTGAGTTTCTATGATGACCTGAGTCAACAGTTCAATGCACCGGGTGACTTCGCGATGGCGTACGTCGTCGCCCACGAGGTCGGTCACCACGTCCAGACGTTGCTCGGCACGACGGACGAGATTATGCCGCTCCGAAACGAGATGAGTGAGACACAGTTCAACAAATATTTGGTCCGCTTCGAACTCCAGGCCGATTATTATGCAGGCGTTTGGGCCCACCACGCTAAAGGGATGGGTTACCTCGAGTCCGGCGACGTCGAAGAAGCGATGAATGCGGCGCACCAAATAGGGGATGACACCCTTCAGAAACAGGCGCGCGGCTATGTGACACCGGATTCGTTCACGCACGGGACGTCCGAACAACGGAAACGTTGGTTCGATAAAGGGTTCCAAAACGGGACGATTCAAGGCGGCGATACGTTCAACGCTAAAAACTTATAACCATGAGGTCAAGCGATGGCTTGACCTTTTTCCATGTCCAAGTTGGCTTGTGAAGAAAGAATCCGCTATCATGGAAACAGAAACTAGAAGTAGGAAGGGGATGACCCGATGGAATCCTTACTCAAAAAAATCGAATTCGCCAAAAGCGAGATGACGTCCGTGGAGAAAAAAATCGCCGACTATATTTTATCCCACTCGACGCTCGTTCCGAATATGACGACGAAAGAGCTCGCTCAAAAGACGGACGTGTCCGAGGCGAGTATCGTTCGCTTTGCGCGTGTCGTCGGAATCGATAGCTTCAAGGCGTTCAAACTCGCCCTCGTCAAAGACTTGGCGATCACCGAGACGACGCTCACCGATTTCAACGTGTTGCAGCAGAAAGACACACCTTACGATTCGTTTCAAAAAGTCATCCATGTGAACAAAATGGCCATCGAGGCATGTGCCGAGGCGATGGACAAGCGTGAGCTCGAGCATGCGATCGATACGTTCGCCCGAGCGAACCGGGTCGTGTTTTATGGGGTCGGCGGTTCGTCGACGGCCGCCTATGACGCGCAATATAAATTCACAAAGCTCGGCTATGCGGCCCAGACATCGCAAGATTTCCATTACATGTTGTCGCTCATTCCGCATCTCGGCCCGAACGACGTTTTCGTCGCCATCAGTACGTCGGGTCGGACGAAAGACGTACTTGAACTCGTCCGCTTCGCCAAGAAAAAAGGGGTGCCGGTCGTCGCCATCACGGACCTCGATAAATCTCCGCTCTATCGAGAAGCGGATGTCCGACTATGCACGCCGAGCGTCGAACGTGATTTCCGGATTGCGAGCATCGCTTCACGGATGACACAGTTGACGATTATCGACACACTTTATATGGGGCTGTTGCACCGAAAAGGCGAGGGATTGATTGATCGCTACGCCGAGGCACGTGACGAGATGGTGAAGTTGCGCCGATGATTCACGTCTATGACGCAACGTGGCGCGATGCGGTGGCGGCGTTCCTCTTACAACAACGGTCGTTCGCGGAATTGAACGGACAGGCGCCCGAAACGTTCCGCGATGAAAACGTGGCCGATTTTGAGACGGAGGAGACTGTCAGCCTCGTCTTTGAGGACGGGGATGTCATCGCCGTCGCCGATTTGTTGAAAAAACACCCGGTCGACGGCTCGCTTTGGCTCGGTCTGTTCGTCGTCGATGAACGGCTGCACGGCACCGGGATTGCGACGCGGTTGTATGAACAGCTCGAACAAACATATATGCGTCCGTTCCAGACGGTGTTCCGACTCGGGGTATTACCTCACAATGAGCGGGCGCGCCGCTTTTGGGAGCGGCAAGGCTATGTGTATGAAAAAGATTCCATCACGGCACGCGGCGATCACGTCCACGTGCTGAAAAAAGTCATCAGCTAAGGCGCTCGGTCCAATAGGGCCGGGCGTTTTTCTATAGATGTATACACGTATACAAATCTAAATGTATACGCCTGACCTGCAATGAAATTTTATTTCCTTATTTTTTTAAATAAGTTTGACTTTTAATTTCAAGTTAGTACAATAAAATTAGAGAGAAGAAAGGATGGTGGCGATGTTAGACAAACTGGCTACTGAAAGACGAAATGAACGAACGATGCACTTGGACGAGATGGCGGTCGAGGAGTTCCTTGCAGTGATGAATGAGGAAGATCAATCGGTCCCACACGTCATTCAAGAAGAACTGTCGGTCATTGCCGAAGTGACGAAGCGTGCCATCGCATCCTTCAAACAAGGCGGACGTTTGATTTACATCGGCGCAGGGACGAGCGGACGGCTCGGAATCTTAGACGCGGCGGAATGTGTGCCGACGTTTGGCGTGTCACCGGACATGGTCGTCGGACTCATCGCAGGTGGCGAACGGGCGTTGATTAAAGCGGTCGAGGGAGCAGAGGATAGCAAGGATTTGGCGGTCAATGATTTGAAAGCGCTTCACTTGAATGCATTCGACACCGTCATCGGGATTGCCGCGAGCGGACGGACACCGTACGTCATCGGTGGACTCGATTACGCCCGCGAGGTCGGCGCGACGACAGCCGCGCTATCGTGTAACAAAGGTTCAAAAATCAGCGAACACGCCGAGTTCAAAATCGAAGTCGAGACGGGACCAGAAGTATTGACCGGATCGACCCGATTGAAAGCAGGGACGGCGCAAAAACTCGTCCTCAACATGATCTCGACGGCGTCGATGATTGGGGTAGGGAAAGTGTATCAAAACTTGATGGTCGACGTGCAGCCGACGAACGAAAAGTTGGAAGTGCGGGCCAAACGGATGATTGCGGAAGCGACAGGGGTCGACGAACAGACGGCCGCGCGTTATTTCGATTCATCCGGTGGTCACGTCAAGACGGCGATTGTCATGATTTTAGCCGACGTCCCGCATGCGGAGGCAGTCGAGCGATTAGAGCGTGCGAACGGATTCGTCCGTGACGCATTATAAGGGGGATTCGAGATGAAGAAAGAAGAGGTTCTTGCACATGCGATATTAGAGCATGTCGGGGGGAAAGATAACATTCGTCAACTCGCGCACTGTATGACACGTGTGCGTTTAGCGCTCAAAGATCCGACGAAAGCGGATCTCACTGCATTGAAACAAATCGATGGTGTCATGGGTGTCATCGATGACGAGACGTTGCAAATCGTCGTTGGCCCGGGGACGGTCAACCGCGTGGCGGACCATCTCAGTCGTGAGACGGGGCTCGCCATCGGGGAAGAGTCGGTCGATGCGAATTTGACGCCGGACGAACGGGCGGCCATCGAACGTCAAAAAGTGAAAGACAAACAGAAGTCGCCGTTCAAGCGCTTCTTGCGTCGCTTAGGGAACATCTTTATTCCGCTCATTCCAGGGCTTGTCGCTTCAGGTATCATTAACGGGGGAGCCAACTTCGCGAAGAACGCCGGCGTTGACCCGACCGAAACGTGGATGCAAATCCTCTTATTGCTCGGTAGCACAGTGTTCGCGTATCTCGCCATCCTCGTCGGTTGGAACACGGCCAAAGAGTTCGGCGGGACGCCGGTACTCGGTGCCATCGCCGGGGGGATTCTCTTCAACCCGGTGCTCGCGGACATCACCATTTATGGGGAACCGCTCGTTGTCGGGCGGGGTGGACTGTTCGGGGTCATCTTTGCCGCTTGGCTCATGACGTACATCGAGAAACACGTTCGTCGCTTCATGCCGACGGCGGTCGATATCATCTTTACACCGCTTCTCACGGTCCTCGTCGTCGGTTTCACGGCGCTCTATGCAATCATGCCGGTCGCAGGCATCTTGTCAGACGGGATCATGCAAGGATTGAACGCCGTGCTTGAAGTCGGTGGACCGGTAGCAGGGGCTGTCCTTGCTGGATTCTTCTTGCCGCTCGTCATGGTCGGGTTGCACCACGGACTCACACCGATTCACTTGGAACTCTTGAACACGGTCGGTAACACGGCACTCTTGCCAATCCTGGCGATGGCAGGGGCTGGACAAGTCGGGGCGGCGCTCGCGATTTTCGTGAAGACGCGCAACCAACGTCTCCGTAACATCATTAAAGGGGCCATTCCGGTCGGATTCCTTGGAATCGGCGAGCCGCTCCTTTACGGGGTCACACTCCCGCTTGGCCGTCCGTTCCTGACGGCTTGTATGGGGGCCGCGGTCGGAGGTGCCTTCCAAGCGACGATGAAGACGGCAGCACTCGGGATTGGGGTCTCGGGTCTCTCGCTTACGCCGCTCATCGACAACGGCATGTACTTGACGTACATCGCAGGTCTTGTCATTTCGTATACGGCTGGCTTCATCTTCACGTATTTCTTCGGCTTCAAAGAAGAAATGGCAGACGGGATTTAACAACTGAGGCGGCTCTTTGGAGTCGCCTTTTCATTTGATGAGGAGGAATTTCTGATGAAGGGATTATCGGTTTATTTGAGCGAACCGCTCACACCGCAGTTCAAGATATGGGTCGGACGCATGCGCGAGATTGGCTTCACCTCGATGTTCACGTCACTGCATATCCCCGAGGACGACACGTCGGTGTATACGGAACGGCTTCGTGACCTCGGGACGCTCGCACGAGAACTCGACATGGAACTGTTTGCGGATATCGCACCGACGTCGCTCGCCGCGCTCGGCAAGACGTGGGACGATGCCCATACACTTCTCGATTGGGGCGTGACGGGGCTGCGCGTCGATTACGGCGTGACGCCGAAACAAGTCGCCGACTTGTCGACCCGAATGACGGTCGCCTTGAACGCGAGCACGCTGTCTGAAGCGGAACTCATAGAGATGAAGCAACACGGCCTCGTGACGGACAACGTCGAGGCGTGGCACAACTTCTATCCGCGCCCGGAGACGGGGCTCAATCGTAACTGGTTCGATGCCAAGAACGATTGGCTGAAGCGGCAAGGGTTGAGCGTCCAGGCGTTCATCCCTGGTGACGGGACACTCCGAGGACCGCTGTTCGAACGGCTGCCGACGCTCGAGGACCATCGCCTGTTGTCGACGTTCGCCTGCTACATGGACCTCATGGATTCAGTCGATCGCATCTTAATCGGCGATCCGGGACTCACCGATGAGACGATTGAACAGTTCGCCTCACACGCCGACAAAATGCTCGTTCTTCGGGCCGAAGCGGAGACGACGATTGAGGCCGCCTTCTATCGTGTCCAGACGAACCGGATGGACCCGGCACGTGACGTCGTCCGCTCGGTCGAATCGAGGGGCTATGGACGTCCGGGGGACCGCTTGCTCGAGCCGATGGCAGCAAGACCGCGTCCGCTCGGAACGATCACGGTCGATAATGCGAAATACGGGCGCTATGCCGGTGAGCTGCAAATCACAAAACGCGATTTAGTGGCAGACGATCGGATCAACGTCCTTGGGCGCGTCATCGAGGCAGACCGGCCGCTCGTCCAATCGATCGGACCGGGCACGAAGTTTCGAATCGAGTGGTGTTGACGTTCCGGATTGCCACATTCCCTCGTCTTTGTGTACAGTAGAGAGGGAGGGAATGCCATGAAAGAGATTAATTTTAACATCGTCGCTGACGATTCGACCGATGGCCACGGCGGTTTTGGGGTCGGTTCGCTCAGTTTGAACAATATGTCTCCAGTCATCATCGATGTCGAGGCGGGGACCGCGGTCATCGATATGGGGGCCATGCATGCCAAATCGGCGATTGAGAAACGCATCAAATTTTTGACGGATCCAGAAGCGGTGCCGAACGGCAAACCGTATTGGATTGTCTGGGTCACGGTCGGACGAAAGCCAGAAGGGTTCTATTACGGCGGTGTCGCAGCTTGTGACATGTCGATCGACCTCGAGGCACGGCGCGGCTATAAACTGTTGCCGTATCACGTCAACCAGATGGACAAGTCGCTCAAAGGCCGCATCTTGATTGACATGATGGATGCACCGTCACGCGACGTGCTCGCTGCCTTTTTGAAAGAACATCGTCCTGAAATCTGGGAACAATCGACCGAACTTCAAACCGAGCTTGAGCGTTTGAGCGCCGAGTGAAAAGATTGGACCGTTTTGGTCTCCAATCTTTTTTGTTTTCATGTGCCCCGATTTGGGAACATGAATTTGTTATCATGTTGTGATTTCACCGTAATTGTATGAATATTCAGCATTATGCTATACTAAACGCACTTGTGTAAAAGAGAAAGGGTGACACGATGAGTGAAACTAAGAAAATTATGATTGGGCTACTGTTGGGGGTAGCCGTCGGTTTAGCATTAGCAGGATTACCGGGCAATATTTATGATATGGCCAATACGTATGTCCTCTCGCCAGTCGGAACCGTATTTTTGAACTTAATTAAAATGTTAGTCGTCCCGATCGTCTTCTTCTCGATCATTCTTGGTGTCATGGGTCTCGGTGACCCGAAAGAACTCGGTCGTGTCGGAACGAAATCATTGCTCTTCTTCTTGACGACGACGGCGCTCGCCATCGTCTTGGCGATGGGTGTCGCTTATGTCATCCAACCAGGAGAACGTGGAGATTTCCCGACGACGGGATTAGAGTTTGATGCGTCAGGTTCGGAAGAATCTTCGAATATCGTGCAGACGTTCGTCAACATGATTCCAACGAACCCGGTTCAAGCACTTGCCGAAGGCAATATGCTTCAAATTATCGTCTTCGCGGCACTCATCGGATTCGCGATGATCGCGCTCGGTGAAAAAGCGCGCACATGGCGCCGATTCGTCAAACAAGGTGACCGCATCATGATGTACTTGATTCATTTGGTCATGAAACTTGCGCCGTACGGTGCGTTCGCTTTGATCGCCTCAGCCATCGGTGGCATTGGATTAGAGGCTGTCCAAGCGATGGCATGGTATATGATTGCCGTCGTCTTGACGTTGGCGCTCCATTCAGTCATCGTCTATGGCGGTGCAGTGGCGTTGCTCGGGAAAATGAATCCCGTCTTCTTCTTTAAAAACTTCTACGAGGCGATGACGTTCGCATTCTCGACGTCTTCATCGAATGCGACACTCCCGGTGTCGATGGAAGTGGCTCAAACGAAACTCGGTGTCCCACGCTCGATTTCGTCGTTCGTCCAACCGCTCGGTGCGACGGTCAACATGGACGGAACGGCCATCATGCAAGGGGTCGCAACGATTTTCATCGCGCAAGTGTTCAATGCTGATTTGACGATGACAGAGCTCTTGACGGTCGTCATCACAGCGGTACTCGCCTCAATCGGGACGGCGGGCGTACCAGGTGTCGGACTTGTCATGCTCGCGCTCGTCTTACAATCAGTCAACTTACCGGTCGAAGGGATTGCCCTGATCATCGGTGTCGACCGGATCCTCGATATGCTCCGGACGTCGGTCAATATTACAGGGGACGCCGCGTGTGCGGTCGTCGTCTCGAAACTCGAAGAGAAACATCTTCCTCCAGTCGACGAAGACTCGTGGGATGAAGTGGACGCAAAATAACCTAAAGGCTGACCCGGTTCATACCGGGCCAGCCTTTTCAAATGAAGTGAGGTTTTAATGAATGGAGTGGGAAGTTCTGCCGATCCCGTTGTTTGTCGTGGTCAGCATCATCTTAAACAGCATCATCGCCATCGCGGGCGTGTTGCCGAGCGCCTTTTTGACGGCGCTGAACGTTCAATTGCTAGGATTCGGACCAGGCGTCGTCGTCTCCATCGTCGGTGAGGCCGTCGGCGCCGTGCTCAGTTTCGTCCTGTATCGCCAGGCGCTCCATCGCTACACGTCACCGGACGGAAAGCGGCTGCGGCGTCTCCGTGAGGCCGAGGGGGTCGAGGCTTGGTTCCTCGTCCTCGGGCTCCGGCTGTTACCGTTCGTGCCGTCCGGTCTCGTCACGCTGTCGGCCGCATTCAGCAAGATGTCCCTCCCCTCGTTCGCTGTAGCGAGCACGATTGGAAAAGTCCCGGCGCTCTTGATTGAGGCGCTTGCCGTCACGGCCGTCCTGACCGTGGCGACCGGATGGCAACTCGTTCTCGTCGCCGTTCTCGCCGTTCTGTACGCCATGTGGCGCTTGTCTCAGAGAAGCGGCGAGAAGATATGACAGAACGCTTCGACGAAGCGTTTGCCGTTCGATTTCTTGCGTAGCATCGACCAGTCGACGAGAATTGATTCATCGAAGTCGTTCAAGAACGCTTCGTGCAACTCTTGAATGGATGACGTCTCGAACTGGGCGATGGTCATCTCATGGTTCAAATACATGCTCCGAAAATCAAAGTTAGCCGTCCCGACGAGCGCAATCTTGCCATCGATGAGGACGGTTTTTGCGTGGATGAAATGACGATTGTATTTATAAATCCGGATATTCCGTTTGAGCAATTGCTCAAAATAATACTCGGTCGCATGAAAGCTGAACCATTCGTCTCCTTTTCCAGGCACGACGATTCGGACGTCGATGCCGCGCTTGCCGGCGACTTCTAACAGCGCGAGCATTTCGGGAGGCGGAATCAAGTAGGGGGTCGTCATCCAAATCGATTCCTTCGCCTGCATCAACAGAGCCATGAGCCCGTCTCGAATCGTCACATCTTTCCCAGGAGATGTGACGAGCAGTTGCGTCGCTCCGTTTTCTTGTTGCGGCTCATCGATAAAGTATTCCGGTAAGTGTTTGCTGTCGGCAAACAAGTCCCACGTCTCTTTGTCTTCTTCATGACCCGCATACAGCCAATTCTCGACGAACAGACGCTGCAGTTCCCGGACGAGCGGCCCTTCGAGACGCAGATGGGTATCGCGCCAAAATCCGAGCTTTTTATGTTTGCCCAAATATTCATCTCCGACGTTCAGGCCACCCGTATAAGCGATCCGTCCGTCGATGACGATCAACTTCTGATGGTTACGGAAGTTGGCGTTAAACACGAGGAGCGGATGGACGACTGGGTCGAATGCTTGGACGTGGACACGCGACTCGCGGAGCGGTTCGATGAAGTCTTCATTGATTTCCTGACTGCCGAGCCCGTCATATAAGAAGCGGACGGTGACGTTCTCGTTGGAGCGCTTAATCAGGGCGTCGCGAATTTTCATCGAAATCTCGTCAGTCCGGAACAGATAATACTGGACGTGGATATGGTGGGTCGCTTGCTCGATATCTTTAATCACTGCATCGAATTTTTGCTCGCCATTGACGAGTAGTTTCGTCGACGTGTGGCCATCCGCGCCGGTCGCCCCGAGTTTTTCGAGCGTGCGCGTGAGCGGATAACGATCGGATACGTCGTTGGACGTCTCGACGCGCTCCTCTTCAATCGCTTGGCGGAACATGCGAATCTCGGTCGAGGTCCGTTTGATCCGACGGTGGCGTCGCGGTGTCCGTCCGAATAGTACCCAGGCGAGGGCGCCGAGGAACGGGATGAACAGGACGGCGAGTAGCCAAGCAAGCTTGGCCTGCGGTTGGACCTGGTCGAATAAAATATGCCAGCCGACGAGGAGCGGCGCCACGATCGCGAGACCAATCAGGAATGGGATCAATCCGTCCACAGAATAGAGGGCGAGGAGAAGGAAGAGGGCGAGTACAATCATGGTGAGGAGTTGCCAGACGCGTCGTTTCAACACGTACACCTTCTTTCTGTTCAGTTGTCATCACTGAATTCATTCCACCGTTTACACATTGTTAATCTAAAATTACGTTTCACGATATGGGCGAAGGGAATTATCGTAACTGTACGACACAACGTAAAAGGGGTGTTAGCGATGAAGAAGAAAGGTGCATTGGCCGCGTCGCTCTTGGCGACAGGCATCATTCTCGGGGCTTGCGGGGGAGCAGACGAAGAACCGATGAACAATGAAGATACGGAAATGCAAGAAGATATGGATGAAGAAGAAGATTAAAAAAACGGCCTAGAGCGGATGCTCTAGGCCTTCATTGCGTCAAAGCGAATACGGGGACGGTTTGCCAAAGTAATAGCCTTGGGCGAGGTCGAATCCGAGTTCACGACAGACGTCGACTTCTTCGGCGCGTTCGATGCCTTCAGCCAGAATCGTGATGTCCATCGATTTGGTCAATTGACGTACATTTTTCAAGAATGTCCGTTTTTCGGCATCTTGATCGCAAAACGAGATGTACGACCGATCGATTTTGACATAGTCCGGTTCGAGGCGTCTCAACATATCGAGCGTCGAGAAACCGGCCCCGACATCGTCGAGGGCGACTTTCATGCCGCGCTTCTTATATGTAGAGAACACGTGCTGCAAGTGGGCCACGTCTTGTACTTTTTCCGTCTCGACGACTTCAAAGATGAAACGGTCGGGACTGAGCCCGTATTGATCGATAATCTCGAACGTGTGTTGCAGACAATAGTCCGGGTTATAAATCGTCGACGGCAAGAAGTTGATGAACGTCTTTTCGTGCGGGGCGACGGCATGATAGGTCGCTTTAATGGCCTCGGCGCGAGCGCGCTGGTCAAGCTTGGAATGCAGGCCGAAACGGTTGGCCGCGCGGAACAGTTCTCCGGGAGAGACGTTATTGCGACTGCGGAGTAACGCTTCGTAACCGAATCGTTCACCGGTATCGAGATGGACGATTGGTTGCAGATGGCTCTCGAATTCACCGTGTTGAATGAGTTCGATCGTATCGCGGTTGGCAATCTGTTCGAGCAGATTGCTGGCCGAGATGATTGCGGTTTGCCGTTTCGTCACTTGATCGACGCAATAGACGTCCTCTTCGACGGTGGAAAGGTGTGCGGTTAATTCATCTAACGATTCATACGGATGGAACGTGTCGTTGACGACGACAAGGCCTCGTTCAAAAAATGGGATGTTCGTAGAGCAGGCAGTACACGGAGACCACATAAGATCCCTCCTTTCGAATGATTAAAGTACTCTCTCTATACTTTATCGGATAAAACTCACATAAAACTCACATGGCAGGACAAATAAATAAAAAAATCGTGCAAATTGCGGGTAGTTTTTGTATACTTCCTATCGTATGAATAAGAAGCGCCTCAAAACGCCACTCGCATACGAACAACTTTTTAATCAGAAAGGGGTTCTATCGATGGACCAAAAATTAAAATTATGGTTTACGGAGCACCAGACAGAAGATTACGGAATCACGTTCCGTGTAAACCACGTTTATGAGAGCGAACAAACGGAGTTTCAACGACTAGAAATGGTCGAAACGGACGAGTTCGGAACAATGTTGTTACTTGACGGAATGGTCATGACGACGGATAAGGACGAATTCGTCTATCACGAGATGGTGGCTCACGTCCCACTCTTCACGCACCCGAATCCGAAGCATGTGCTCGTAGTCGGCGGTGGAGACGGCGGCGTCATCCGTGAGATTATGAAACACCCATCAGTCGAAAAAGCAGTTCTCGTCGACATCGACGGGAAAGTCATTGAATATTCGAAGAAATACTTACCAAATATCGCAGGCGAACTCGACAACCCACGCGTTGAAGTCATCGTCGGCGACGGCTTCATGCATATCGCCGAGTCTGAGAACGAGTACGACGTCATCATGGTCGACTCGACAGAACCAGTCGGCCCAGCGGCCAACTTGTTCACGAAAGGATTCTACGCCGGAATCTCGAGAGCGCTCAAAGCCGATGGAATCTTCGTCGCGCAGACGGACAACCCATGGTTCACGCCAGAGCTCATCCAGACAGTCCAACGTGACGTGAAAGAAATCTTCCCGATCACGAAGCTCTACACAGCGAACGTACCGACGTACCCAAGCGGCATGTGGACATTCACAATCGGTTCGAAGCAGTATGACCCGGAAGCAGTGGCTCCGGAGCGTTTCCACGACATCGAGACGAAGTACTACACGCCGAAGCTTCACAATGCAGCATTCGTCCTTCCTAAATTCGTGGAGGACTTGACGAAATGATTAAACGTTTCGATGAAGCCTATTCAGGCAAAGTGTTTATCGCGAGCCTGCCAGAAGTCGCAGACGCGAAGACGGTCCTTTACGGGATGCCGATGGACTGGACGGTCAGTTTCCGTCCAGGATCACGTTTCGGTCCGAACCGAATCCGTGAAGTCTCAATCGGGCTTGAAGAGTACAGCCCGTATTTGGACGGAGATTTGAGTGAAGCCGCCGTCTATGACGCTGGTGACATCCCGCTTCCGTTCGGGAATGCTCAGAAGTCGCTCGACATGATCGAGTCGTTCGTCAAGGACGTCATTCAAGCAGGCAAGTTCCCACTAGGTATGGGTGGGGAACACCTCGTCACTTGGCCGGTCATCAAGGCGATGCATGATGCATACGGCGACGATTTCGTCATTCTTCACTTCGATGCGCACACGGACCTCCGTGACGAATACGAAGGCGAGCCGTTGTCGCACTCGACACCACTCAAAAAAGCGGCCAACTTGATTGGGCCATCGAACTGCTACTCGTTCGGAATTCGTTCTGGGATGAAAGAAGAGTTCGACTGGGTCAAAGAAGTCGGCTATAACATGTATAAATATGAAGTGATCGAACCGCTCAAACGTGTGTTGCCGACGCTCGCCGGGAAGAAAGTGTACGTCACGATCGATATCGACGTCCTCGACCCATCGGCTGCACCGGGAACGGGAACGCAAGAGATCGGTGGCATCACGACGAAAGAATTGCTTGAAGCGGTCCACGCCATCGCGAACGCTGACGTCGACGTCATCGGGGCCGACCTCGTCGAAGTGTCACCGGCGTACGATCAGTCGGACATGACGGCCATCGCCGCCGCGAAGATTCTTCGCGAGATGATGATCGGGTTCGTGAAGTAACGATGCCGAAAAAAGGTCAGCTCGAGATGGAGCTGAGTGCTCGCATCACCCAATGGGAGAAAGAGTATCTCGGACGCGGTTCCTTGACGTGTAAAGCAGATTTGCTCCGCGACCTGGCGATCGTGACGCTCCAAGGCGTCTTGACCCCGGCCGAGTACGAACTGGCCGCCAAATCGGCCGGACGCGAGCAATTGAAGAAGTACCGCAACAACCTCGTCGAATCCGGTCGGCCTCAGCTCGAGGCCATCGTGCACGACGTACTCGGGCGGCGACTCGTCTCGCTCCATACGGACATCAGCACGAAGACAGGGGAACGCCTCATCGTCTTTCGACTCGATGCACCGTGGGAGAACGGGATTGACAAGCCGTGACGACGTTTTTACACTAGAAGCAGAGACGGTTCAGGATGGGTGGTGTCCGCGAGACATCCCTTCGTCCTGACCCGGAGCTGACTAACTACACATCCGACAGTTGTCGGCTAGACGGAGCGAACGTGTTCGAGCCGTCGGCATGCAGCGCACACCTTTCTTTGGTGTGCGCTTTTGTCGTCTAGGAGGAAATGTATGGAACTATTGACGTTTTTATTGACGAGCGCCCCGGTGCTCTTGTTCGTGACCGGCGTGATTGCTGCTCTCGGCAAATCGAATTTACGAATCCCGGAGTCGCTCAGCATCACGCTCAACTTGTACTTACTGCTCGCCATCGGGTTGAAAGGGGGAATCGGTCTCGCCTCGGTGTCGATGGACGAGTTAGCGCTCCCACTGGCAGTGACGCTCGTCGTCGGCATCATCTTGCCGCTCGTCGCCTTTGGAATCGGCTCGCTACTCAAATTCACGTTCCCGGAACGGATCGCCATGGCGGCCACGTTCGGCTCGGTCTCGCTCGTGACATATGTCGCCGCGACGGCCCAGCTCGAACGTCTTGGTATCGTCTATGAACCGTTCATGACGACGCTCGTCGTCGTGCTCGAGATTCCGGGTCTCGTCGTGGCGCTGCTCTTGTACAACCAGAGCCGTGTCCTCGGGATTACGGCGGCCCCGACTCAATCGCTCACGGTCATCCGCGACAGTCTGCTTTCGAAGAGCATTCTGCTGTTGTTGGCCGGTCTCGTCGTCGGAATCGTCACACCGGATACATCAGCGCTTGAACCGTTTTTCATCGACTTGTTCCCGGGCGTCTTGCTCTTGTTCCTGCTCAGCCTGGGCGTCAAGGTCGGTCATCAGTTGAAGGCGGTGCCGTCCTATGGCCTCAAGTTTTTAGTCATTGGCATGACGTTTCCTCTCGTCGGGGCCGTCATCGGTTACATCGCGGCCGGGATGGCCGGACTGTCGGACGGGGGAACGATTCTCTTCATGACGCTCGCCGCGAGCGGGTCGTATATCGCCGCCCCGGCCATGCTCCAGGCGTCGGTACCAGAAGCGGAGCCGTCGTTTTATTTGACGCTCGCCCTCGCCGTCACGTTCCCGTTCAATCTGCTCGTCGGCATCCCGCTATTCATTTCAATCGTCACCTGAAAACAGGCCCGTTCTCACGAGTTGAGACCGGGCCTGTTTTTATTGATTCACTTTTTGTTCTTCCATACATTTTAACGCCGCCGTCCAACTGCCGAATAGGGCGTTGATGGTCGATGTGCTCGGCACGTTGCGTCCTTCGGCCCATTTCCGATAATGGAGGATGCTGAAGTGGGACAACTCTTGTCTGGCGACACGGAGTGCCTCGATGACGTCTTCTTCATCCCATTTCCGCTTCGGTGGGGCGATATCGAGGACGAACAAGGCGTAGCTCCACGATCCGTACTTCCGCGCAATCGTCGCGACCGTTGGATAGCCACGCTCTTGGGCCCAGATGGCGTAGTGCTGGGATGTGAGACGCTCGAGTTCCTCTGACGCTTCAATCAACGCTTGAATAATCCGTTCTTCATTATTTTTCGCCGCGGTCGTCTGAAGTTTCGCTTCCCGGAGCGCGTTCGACCAAGAGCCGAACCGGCTGCTGATTAACGTGAGTGACGGGGAACGTGTCACTTTCGACCACTCCCGATACGTTTGGCTCGTGAAGAGCGAAAGTTCCTCGGCGGCTTGATTCAATGCCCGAAGGATATCCTCGTCTGAATAGTAATGGAACGACATTTGAATTTGGGCGGCGACGAGTGCTTCGCGCCAAGACCCGAACTGGTGGATGACGGTGGAAAGGGACGGCACGTTTTTGGTTTGCGACCAAACGCTGTACCGTTTCGAATCGAGCTCGGCATGTTCTTGAGCAGCTAACTGCAACGCTTGTACGATTTGAGGGCGTGTCCATTTTTTCATCTTGGTGTCTCTCCTTTGGAGGGAGACGCAGCGAGCGTCTCGGAAGGTCTCTTGGTGTGAATGAACAGCTTGTATTGGTTGGAAGAGTCAACGAGCTAGTCAAAAAGAATGCTTGAAATCGATTTCTACCTCCTTATGTGGCGTTTTAGCTAAGTTCAAAATAATGTAAACGATACCCAATTCGGGTTATGTATATTCCCATTTCCCGTTTGTCCGACAATTATTCATTATGTGAAAGAAATCATGATAATAATTTCGTGAACTCCTTTGTTGCCATCCGTGTCGTTCATGAGAAAAAGCTTGTTTTATCTTTAAATTTGTCGAGAAGAGTCGGGTAGTTTACTAGCATCGACGCATCTTTTGCGCATTCCAACCCACACCACGAACGAACAACTCAGACTCTTGGAGGTGCGAACTACCATGGCAACACTTGTGAACGTGTATCGGAAGAATCAACGGAATTTGCTGTTCTTGTGTCTCGACATCTTGATCGTCTCATTTGTGCTCTATGCGACGTTTGAATTGCTGTTCTCGACGATTACGTCGTACGCGGCGCTCGAATCGAGCGAAATGTTGATGATGGTCGGTATCAAAATCATCAGTTTCAGTCTCGTCGGGACGGTGTTAAAAATCCATCGTATCGACTGGCGTTACGCCTCGGTCCATGAGATGAAACAAGTCGCTATCGCCTTACTGAGCAGTGACTTGGTGTTGTACGCCTACAACCAGTTCCACTTCGGGGCAGGGCTCGGCATGATCATCGCTGTCCAAGGGTTGCTCGCCTTCAACTTGATTTTGTTCACGCGATTCTTGGCCCGCAACCACGTATTCGATGTGTTCAAACCGCACTCTAATCATCCCGGACGAAAAGCGCTCATCATCGGGGCTGGTGATTCGGGCCAGTTGATTGTCCGTGAGTTGAAAGAACATCGGACGACCGTCCTCTGCGTCGTCGGTCTACTCGATGACAACCCGCACCTACAGTCGCTTTACGTGCACGGTGTTCCAGTGCTCGGGGTGACGGACGATTTAGAGCGCATCATCCAAGAGCACGGGATTGAAGTCGTGATTTTGGCCATCCCAAGCCTGTCCTATGCGCGACGCCTTGCCTTGCTCAAACGGATTGAGAAGACGGGTGCTGAGTCCCATGCGTTACCGATGATCTCGGAGCTCGCGACCGGGAAGGTCTCCATCAGTGAAATCCGCGAAGTGAAAATCGAAGACTTGCTAGGCCGAGAACCGGTCCAGTTGGACATATCTGGAATTTCTAGTCATGTGGAAGGAGCGACGGTACTCGTCACGGGTGCCGGCGGATCAATCGGTTCGGAACTGTGCCGTCAGCTCATCAAATTTGCCCCGGCTGAAATGATTCTCCTCGGTCACGGCGAGAACAGTATTTACTTGATTGAACGAGAGCTGCGCGAACTCGGGACGGACACGGTGCTTTATCCCGTCATCGGTGATGTGCAGGATGAGGCCCGGCTTGAAGAAGTGTTCCGGATGTATAAACCGGACATCGTCTATCACGCCGCCGCCCACAAACACGTTCCGCTCATGGAAGACAATCCGCTCGAAGCCGTTAAAAACAACATTTACGGGACGAAACATATGGTCGACGTCGCGGCCCGTCACAAAGTGAATCGCTTCATCATGATCTCGACGGACAAGGCGGTCAATCCGACGAACGTGATGGGTTCGACGAAACGAATCGCCGAAATGGTCGTCCAAGAGAAAGCTCGTTCCAGTGATACGATTTTTGCGGTCGTCCGCTTCGGTAACGTCCTCGGCAGCCGTGGCTCGGTCGTCCCGCTGTTTAAAGAACAAATTCTACGCGGAGGTCCGGTCACCGTCACCGATCCCGAGATGACCCGTTACTTCATGACCATCCCGGAAGCGAGTCGTCTCGTCATTCAAGCGAGCGTCTTATCGCGAGGTGGTGAAGTGTTCGTGCTCGATATGGGTGCTCCGGTCAAAATCATCGATTTGGCGAAGAAAATGATCGAGTTGAGCGGTTTCACGACCGACCAGATTGGAATCGAGGTCACCGGGATTCGTCCTGGTGAGAAGTTATACGAAGAACTGCTGGACGAAAGTGAGCTCGGTCCGGAAGCGAACGTCTTCCCAAAAATCTTTGTCGGTCGGACCCGGCCGTTCAAGACCGTCTCCTCCGTCTTGCATTTGATTGAAACGTTCCGTGATGACCGTGACGCGTTGATGTATCTGTTGCTGTTCATCGCCAACAGCGACGACCTCGACCGAGACGTCGAACGGATTTTCACACACGGGGTGAAACGAATGCGTCCTCATATCGCCGGGTCACGTCTCGCTGATGGGAATTGAACGCCACTACGAGCGAGGAGGAAAGAACGATGGTCGATCAAACAGTGCTCATCGTCGGCGTCGCCAGCTTTCAAGGATTCCATCTGGCACGTCGACTGTTACAGGAAGGGTTTGACGTCGTCGGAATCGACGATGAGGGGCGGCACAAGACGAGAATTGCCAAACAACGTCTCTACGTCCTGACGCACCCACAGTTTCAGTTGATTCGTACGACACTCGCGAACAAGACGGTCATGCGCAGCATCTTGAAGCGACATGAACCACGCCACATCATCTTGTGTTCGACCCGTACCGTCGACGACCCGCTCGAACGATACGAGTTGATGAAGCGATACATCGCGCTGCATACGACACGTGTCCCGCTCGAGTCGTTCATCACGTTCGACCTCCCGGTAAAGGAAGTGAGTGAAGAAGATCCCCCCGCCATCCACTTATTCACGGAAGACGTCTTCGGACCTTGGGATGACTCCTCGACACTCGTGTCCAAAGCGATTGTCGCCGTCGACCGCGGTGTCCGTCTTTCCGGTTATTATGCGACGGATATCATCAACGTCTCCTATATCGATGACGTCGTCGAGTCGGTCGTTCGGCTATTGCGTTTGGTTCAAACGGGACTGTCGCCCGTCGGCTACTTTCAAATTCCAGCCTCGGACTACGTGACCGTTCAAACGTTACTGTCCGATATCGGGCACATCCTCAACAAATCAGCCAAGACGTCGTTGCCGATGCGAACATCCGTGCTCCGGCAGTCGAACATTCCGACGCTCGATACCTTAGTCGGTTTCAGCCCGAGTACATCGCTATTTGAAGGGCTCGAGCAAGTCGTCGACTGGTATATCTCGTATAAAAACATGATGAAGGAGGGCATCAAATGAACATCTTATTATCAAAGCCGCATATGTCCGGACGTGAGATGGCTTATATCGAAGAGGCGTTCGCAAGCAATTGGATTGCGCCGCTCGGCCCGAACGTCAATGCGTTTGAAGCGGAAGTGGCTGCATATGCGGACCATCCTCACGCCTTGGCGACAAGTTCGGGCACGGCCGCCCTCCATTTAGCACTACTTACTATCGGTGTCGGGACAAATGACACAGTCTTCTGTCAATCGCTCACGTTCGTGGCATCGGTCAACCCGATCCGTTATGTCGGGGCGATCCCGGTCTTTATCGATTCGGAAACGACGACGTGGAACATGTCACCGGACGCGCTCCGGAAAGCGTTCGTCCAGGCGGCGACGAAAGGGAAACTTCCGAAAGCAGTCATCGTCGTGCATCTCTATGGCGTCGTCGCGAAAATAGGTGAGATTCGCCACATTTGCCGCGAGTATGGTGTCCCGTTGATTGAAGATGCGGCCGAATCACTTGGTTCGACATGGCACGGGCAGATGACGGGCACGATCGGCGACATCGGCTTCTATTCGTTCAACGGCAATAAAATCATCACGACCTCAGGCGGCGGCATGCTCATGGTGCCGAATGCGGAAACGAAACAGTTAGCGCTCAAGTTGGCCACGCAAGCCCGGGAAGACGCGCCGCATTATGAGCATGAACAAGTCGGGTACAACTATCGATTGAGCAATGTCTCGGCCGGCATTGGTCGGGGACAGCTCGAAGTGATTGAACAGCGCGTCCAAGCGAGACGTCGCGTCTTTTCCCGCTACGAGCGCATGTTCCGGCAACTTGGGACGACGTATCAACAAGAGGTCCCATATTCACGGGCCAACCGTTGGCTCACGGCCATGCAATTGGACCAAACCGAATTGCATCGTGACACGTTGATGCAGCGGCTCGCCACGGCCGGGATTGAATCGCGTCCCGTCTGGAAGCCGATGCACTTACAGCCCGTTTACCGCGATGCGGAATACGTGTCGGTCGACGGAGAAGACGTCAGTCGCCGACTCTTCGAAAACGGCATCTGTCTTCCGTCGGGATCTGATTTGACGCTCGGAGAACAACAGCAAGTCATCCAGACGGTACTCGATACTCGTACAATCGTGACCGAACAAAGTGTCTGAGGAGGACGAACGATGAACCGGGAAGCAGAGATTATCCAGTCGCTTCGAGCCGCTGCATCTCTGACTCCGACCCTCACTGTCAAACAATATCAGCTCTGGAGCCGAGACCGAGACGTCCCGACGTTCCTCGACGTTCTCAATTTTTACGGGTCATGGACCGGTGCGTTAAAAGCGGCCGGTCTCGTCGAATCCCGCAAACAGTATACCCAACAAGAACTCATCGCAGCGCTTCGGCTCGCACTTGAACAGGAAGGGAGATTGACGAGCACCCACTATCAACAGTGGGCCAAAGGTCAAGTCGCCCCTTCCCTAGGTGATATTATTTCCCACTTCGGGTCTTGGAGTCTGGCCGTGAAAACGGTCGAGCGTTTAGAAGAACTCCATTTTACCGTCCAACCAGAACGTGAAAAAGCAGAAATCGTCCAATCGTTACTCGAAGCAAGCCGGGTCGTGGTCCCATTCAACGCCGTCACGTATCAGAAATGGGCCAAACAACATAAACGACCGAGTGTCGCAAAAATATCGCGGCGGTATGGTTCTTGGAAACGGGCACTCGCCGAATTGGAGCTTCGTGAGTCGTGTGATGGAAAGAAGTGAACGTTGAACAGAAATCGCGATGAACGGAACATTTGTCAGCTCGTTAGATTTTAAATTGAACTGCGACATCTTGGAAGGAGGGAAACGCCATGGGCCGACCAATCGTGTTACTTGTCGGGGAACATCGCACATCCGCCTACGTCTATCAGGCGATTCGCAATCTAGGGGTGACCCATGTGATTCGAGAAGATGGTCCGAGCGAGCATCGACCCGAATCGCTCAACCATTGGCTGACACACGCTTATGTCCGGTCGATGGCGCCTCTCATGCGCGTATCCAGCCGGGCCCGGATTCGAGAATTGAAAGGTCGCTATCCGTTGAATGACGAGCCGATTCCGTTCCATCACATCCTGCGGGTCACTTCGTTAAACGATGCGAAGACGACGATGTGGCTCGATCGTCTCGATCCACAACTGATCGTCACCCATGAGACGGGACCGATCGACCCGAGTGTCCTCGCCCGATTCGACTGTCCGGTGCTGACGGTCAAACCGACGATCGCCGAAGGGCAGATTGAGGCATACTGGGCGTTCCGGGCCAAACCGGACGTCTGTGAGGCACGAATCGAACAGTGGACCGAGCGGGGCTGGTCCGTGGTCGACCGGGCCGTGCTCTATATCGGCGGGACGGATAATTTTGCCACGTACCCGTATTTACAGCTCACGACCGTATTGCCCCTGTTAAGACGGCAAATCGAGTTGCTGTTAAAGGAAGATGTCTATGACCGCCGAACGGCGAAATAACGGCCAAAGCGCGATGCTTTGGCCGTTTAGCTTTGGGTGATGCAATAGTGTTGGATGGCGTCGTTATAGTAGACGGCAAGTCCTGGGGCGTACTTGTCATAGAATGCGGTGAAACGCTCGTCCATGACGTACATCTGTCCGAGTCCGCTGAACATGTCGAGCGAGCAGTCATAGAACTGATTGTTGATGAAGGCGTGGTTCGCCTGGACGGCCGCTTGGACACGCGGGTCTTCGGCCAGGACACCGGCCGTGAACAAGTCGACGAGCGGTTTGACGAGATCGACTTGCTGTTGACTGAGGGCTTCCCAGTCTTCTTTCGAGCGCTTGTCGGCGCGCGCACGTGACGTCTTGTACGCCTCACTCTCGCCCCAGCGCTCCACGACCTCGGACTCGTGTTTCGCTTCGTGGGCTTTCAGTTCGTCAAACGATAGGCCGTTGAACAATGATTTGTCTTCCATTGGAATTCCTCCTCTCAGTGAGGTGAGCGTCGATTCCGTCGTCTCGGCGAGTGTCGCGAAATAGGCGGCCTTTGCGCGCAGCGCGGTCACCTGCTCCTCGAGGGCACGAGTCCGATCGAACGGTTCGGCTTCGAGCAACGTCTGAATCGTCTCGAGTGGAAAGTCGAGCGAGCGATATAGCAGAATCGTCTGCAACCGCTCGGCGTCCTGTGACGAGTAACGGCGATACCCGTTGGCGTCACGCTCGGCAACAAGCAGACCGACCGCATCATAGTGCCGTAGCGTCCGTGTGGTCGTGCCAGCGAGTGTGGCGAGCTGTTGAATCGTATACATGTCCTCACCTCCTTGGATTCAGCGTACACGTTGACGTCGCGTCAAGGTCAAGCCTCTTTTTCAAACAAAGAAAAACCATCCCGTTCGCCGATGTACCGGAAGCCGAAGCGGGGATAATAGGCGTTCAAAAAAGAGTTCGTGGCGACGCAGTCGAGGCGAATCCGGTCCGACGTTGCTGCGAGCGCATGACGCATCAGCTGTTCGCCGATTTGTTGGCCTTTCATTCGGTCGTCGACGACGAGCCGATGTAAATAGACGGCCCCCCGGGAATCGTCCCATAAATTCTCATCCCAAGCCGTCGGCGGAATCAAACTGACCGACCCGGTGATGGTTCCATTTGTTTCATATACATACACGGTCCCGTTCGTGACGTCATGAGTCACAAAATCGGTCCGGCTCGGTTCCAAATATTTCACCCATTGCGTTTTTCCGGCTGCCTGAAAAGCTTGGGCTTTCTGTAAAATTAGTTGATCGATTGCCGAAAGATCGGCCTGTGTGGCCAAACGAATCATATAAGTCGCCTCACTTTCATTTCATTTCAAATTCGTGTAGGGTACACGGTGAGTAAGCTGTTGAAACACTCTTTGTATTGATTTCGAATTTTTGTTAAGATAAACGTAGTGCATCGTGCAAACGATTGCGCTAATGCAATATAAAGACAACAGCACTGATATTAGTATATAGGATGCGCAGTGAGTTTAGGGATAAGGGAGTATCATTGAGACATGCAACTTTTACAACGTGACCAACACACACAAACGAAAACACTGAAACGAAACTGGTGGAAAGAAGCCGTCGCTTATCAAATCTACCCGCGCAGCTTCTACGATGCGAACGGCGATGGAATCGGCGACATCCAAGGCATCATCGATAAGCTCGACTATTTGAAAGACCTCGGCGTCGACGTCATCTGGATTTGTCCGATGTATAAGTCGCCGAATGATGACAACGGCTATGACATTAGCGACTATCAGGACATCATGGACGAGTTCGGATCGATGGAAGACTTCGATCGACTGTTGACGGAAGTCCATGCACGCGGCATGAAGCTGTTGCTCGACCTCGTTGTCAACCATACGTCGGACGAGCACCCATGGTTCATCGAATCGAAGAGCTCGAAAGATAACCCGAAACGTGACTGGTACATTTGGCGTGACGGCAAACCCGACGGCTCGAAACCGAACAACTGGGAGTCAATCTTTGGCGGGTCGGCCTGGGAGTTCGATGAGACGACGGAGCAATACTTCTTGCACGTCTTCTCGAAGAAACAACCGGACCTGAACTGGGAGAACGCCGAGATGCGCCAGACGATCTATAACATGATCAACTGGTGGCTCGACAAAGGCATCGACGGCTTCCGTGTCGATGCAATCAGCCACATCCGCAAACATCCATCGTTCGGCGATTTGCCGAACCCAGAAGGCCTCGACTTCGTGCCATCGTTCGAGATGCACATGAACGTCGATGGGATTCACGGTTATTTGGAAGAGCTTCGCGACGAGACGTTCAACAAGCACGACATCATGACGGTCGGGGAAGCGAACGGCGTGTCGCCTGACGACGCCCACCTTTGGGTCGGCGAGAAGGAAGGCAAGATGAACATGGTGTTCCAATTCGAACACATGGGTCTCTGGCGTGAAGACGCCGAGTCGAAGCTCGACGTCGTCCACTTGAAGAACGTCCTGACGAAATGGCAAAAAGGTCTCGAAGAAGACGGCTGGAACGCCCTCTATGTCGAGAACCACGATCAGACACGGACCGTGTCGTCATGGGGTGATGACGAGCGCTATTGGAAAGAGAGCGCGAAATCGATTGCGATGATGTATTTCCTCATGCAAGGGACGCCGTTCATCTATCAAGGCCAAGAGATCGGCATGACGAACGTGAAGTTCGACTCGATCGACCAGTACGACGATATCGCGACACGCAACCGCTATTACATCGGTCTCGAACATGGCAAGAGCCATGAGGAGATGATGGACATCACGTGGAACTCGTCACGTGATAACACGCGCACACCGATGCAGTGGAGCGATGCCCCGAACGCGGGCTTCACGTTCGCCGAGACGCCTTGGTTCGGCATCAACCCGAACTACACGGACATCAACGTCGACGCCCAGCTCGAAGACGACGACTCGATTCTCAACTTCTATAAAGAGATGATTCGTCTTCGCAAGCAAGACGAGACGTTCGTTTACGGGACGTATGACATCGTCTTGCCGGAGCACCCGGAGATTTACGCGTACACGCGCACGCTCGGTGACTCGCAATACCTCGTCATGACGAACTTGACGGGCAAAGAAGCCATCTTTGCGACGGAGCTCACGCTTCGCTCGGAAGACGTCGTCTTGCAAAACATGCCGCTCGAGCCGCATGATGATACGACACTCGTCCACTTGAAGCCGTTCGAGGGGCGCGTCTATAAAATGAGTTAATCGAAGACAGGGACATTCCCTGTCTTTTTTTTTGCGTACAGGGAAATGACGAGAGAGCACGAATTCATATATAGACAAGACGAGGAGGGGTTAGAATGAGACTGTTACTGACATCGGCCGGGATTAAAAATGACCGGATTAAACAAGCGTTACTCGAGTTGTTAGGGAAACCGATTGAGGAGTGTACCGCCCTGTGCATCCCGACCGCGATTTACGCGTTGCCGGGTGGGACGAATCACGCGTGGAACTTTTTCAACGGTGATTTCTCGACGCCGATGTGTGAGTTAGGGTGGAAGTCGGTCGGGGTCCTCGAATTGAGTGCCCTCCCAAGCCTTGATGAAACGGTGTGGAGACCGGCGTTCGACGAGGCGGATGTGTTGTTGGTCAACGGAGGCGACCCCCTGTTCTTGCATTATTGGATGCAGCAGTCCGGTGTCGCGCAGCTGTTACCGGATTGGAATGGCGTCTATGTCGGTTTGAGTGCCGGCAGCATGGTCATGACCCCGCGCATCGGGGAGGCGTTTGTCGGTTGGCAGGCACCGGGCGAGCAGGGCGATAAGACACTAGGGTATGTCGATTTCTCGATTTTCCCTCACCTCGATCATGAGATGTTGCCGGAGAACACGTCCGAGCATGCGACCGAATGGGCAGGCATGTTGGCTGGGCCGAGCTACGCCATCGATGACGAGACGGCGATTCGAGTCGTCGACGGTCGTGTAGACGTGATTTCGGAAGGGAATTGGCTGAAGTTTTAACGAAACGAACGGCCGCGGATGATCACATCCGCGGTCTTTTGCTTGAAGCGGACTTCTTGCACGCACATAATATAAAATTGATCGGGCCCGACGTGTGAAGCGCGTGCGAACCGGGAAAGAAAAAGTTACCGATTCCGGACCGTTCGCGAGATATGGTACGATGGGACAGCGGAAAGGGGAATCACCATGGCAATTGAACCGAAACGCGTACGTGTGCGCCAAAAGACGACGATCAGTGAGATCGCGGAACCGATCGAGCTGCAAGCCGAGGGGCTCTATTATGAATTGAAGACCGGCTTCATCTTGACGTTCAATCAAGAACGGGAAGACGGTGTCGTTCCGACGACAATCAAATATACGACAGGCCGGCTCGCGCTCATCTGTAAAGGACCGATCGAGATGAATCATTCCTTTATTGAAGGACGTTTGACGCAAAGCCTATATAAAAACCCATATATGTCGATGACGATGGCGACGACGACAGAGCGACTCGATGTCGCGGACGGCCGTTGCCGCTTCGTCTACGAGTTATCGATGAACGAAGACGTCGCGGGAAATTATGACGTCGACGTCACATGGACGTTTGAAGGAGGAGAGTTCGCATGAATTTTGCAGAACGCGTGAAAAAGATTGAAGAGATGTTGAACGAGGATTGGTTCGAGATGCTCGAGACGAACGAGGACGAGTATGAAGAGTGGCGTGGCCGCCTCGAGGACCATGCTGAGCAGGTCGTCGGGCACTATGACAACGAGACCGGTGTCGATATGGACTCGGTCGACAAGTTGCTCCAGTTGAACGATGAGTTCCCGCTTCTTTATGGAGAAGATACGGTCCGGCTTTACGTCGCGTTGATCGAGGCGCGGCCGGAAGACAAGTCGGTGTACGAACGCTATATCGATTATTTGGCGGCCATCGGTGACGCGACACATGAGGAATTTTTACGGTTCCACACGCTCGTCGAGGCTGGCCGTTTAGACGAGGCCCGTACGCTCGCCCCACAGATGCCAAAACGACTAGGATTAGAAGACTGACCCGCAATCGATTGCGGGTTTTTTGCTAGATGATTCTATGAAAAAGGCGACATCTCGTCACAGGAACGTCTGTTTTCAACGTGAATAGGCTTCGTTATGATGAAGAGAGACCAATCAATTAGGGGGACGTCAGATGCTACAGCTCGTCAAAACAACGATGGCGCAACAAGCGCAAGTACTCGAATTTTTAAAGGAGTGGCGGGAGCGGGAAGAGACGATCGTCCCGAACGCGGTCGACCGCGACGCGTCTGACTTTGCGTCGTACGTCAAACAGATTCGTGATAAAGAGATACGGGTGAACAACGTCAGTTGGGTGCCGAGCACGACGTATTGGCTGACGGACGGGGACGAGTTGCTTGGGGCAGCGAATATCCGCCACGAATTGAATGACAACCTCCTCAACTTTGGGGGCCACATCGGTTACGGCATCAAGCCGAGCGCACGTGGACGCGGTCTGGCAACGAAACAGCTCGAGCTCGCGCTCGAGAAAGCGAAGGAACTCGGGATTGAGCGGGCGTTGATTACGTGTGACCGGACGAACGTGGCGTCACGCCAAGTCATCTTGAATAACGGAGGAATACCGGACACACCGTTCACAGCGGAAGGCGGGAAAATCGTCGAGCGGTTTTGGATTGAACTGAAAGGATGACGTGAGATGGCGAACTGGATCGTGGTCTATTTAGCACTGATCAATTTTTGGGGAATCTATCTGTTTCCACGAGACCGGGTACCGTCTCAAAAATGGTTCTCGTTTTCGAGCGGGATCGCCATCACGTACTTTTTCATGTATCTCTTGCCGTCTTTGAATAAGCGGCAAGACACGCTCCGGGTCGAATGGCTCGACCTGGCCTTGCCGTCGGAGATTTATGTCATCAGCTTGCTCGGCTTCACCGTCTTTTATGGGACGATGCGTGTCGTTCGAACGCCACACTTCAAAGACGAGACGATTGATCAGAACGTGTCGTATTGGCTCCAAGTGACGCTGTTGACGGCATATATGTCGTTCTCGGCTTACGTCGTTACGGAATCATCCGTCACGTTCGTCGCCCGCAGCTTCTACGCGATGGCGCTCGGCGTCCACTTCCTCGCCGTCGGTCACGACTTGTGTCGCCATTACGGGGAACGCTACCTTCGGCAAGGACGTTATTTGTTGAGCGGCGGCATCCTCATCGGCGGTTTCTTCTCCCGTTTCATCGATCTCGCCTCGCACGTCGAGGCCATCTTGTTCGCATTCGTCGCCGGGGCGATGATTCTGAATATCGTCAAGTTCGAACTTCCAGCCGACCGCAACCTCCACTTCCGGACGTTCGTCCTCGCGGTCGTCGGGTATGGCGGCATCCTCTTATTCTTGAAGCATGTGCTCAATTTTTGACCCCTTCGATAAAAATGAATGACTGTTCATTCATTGTTTGATATACTGAATTCAAGATTGAATCCGTTTTCATAAGGGGGAGTTTTGGGGATGTCTACATTTTTAATCGTCAACTGGATTCTATTCTTGCTCGTCCTCGGCTATGGACTGTATTTGTTCGCCTCGCTGGTCTATCAGCGCTATACGTTCATCAAGCTCGGGAAGCAGGCAGAGTGGAGCCAAACGAATAAGGAACGGCTCGAACAGGTCATGATCAACGTGTTCGGCCAAAAGAAATTGTTAAAAGACAAGAAGAGCGGCATCATTCACGTCATGATGTTCTATGGGTTCATCCTCGTCCAGTTCGGGGCCATCGACTTCATCTGGAAAGGGCTTGCTGTCGGGACACGTTTCCCGCATATCCCGCTCGGTCCGCTCTATCCAATTTTCACGTTCATGCAAGAAATCGTCATGCTCATGATTCTTGTCGCGGTCGTTTGGGGATTCTACCGCCGTTACATCGAGAAGCTCGTGCGCTTGAAACGAAACTTCTTGGCCGGCCTCGCCCTCATCTTCATCGGTGGGCTGATGGTATCGGTCTTGTTCGGGAACGGGTTCTACCTCGTCTATAAGGAAGAACTTCCGATGTGGGGTGAACCGGTCGCGACGCTCATCGGTTCGGCGTTTGCTTGGGTACCGGGAGGGGTCGCCTTCGCCTTGTTCGTCGTCTTCTGGTGGCTTCATCTCTTGTTCTTGCTCAGCTTCATGATTTATATCCCGCAAGGCAAGCACGCCCACTTGATCGCCGGGACGCTCAACGTCTGGCTCGGACGGACGCACCAGGTCGGTCGTCTCGCTCCGGTCGATTTCTCGGCGATGGAAGAAGCCGAGGAATCGGACGAAGAAGTCGTCTTCGGGGTCAATAAAATCGAAGACTTCAACCAAAAACAACTCGTCGATTTGTATGCCTGTGTCGAGTGCGGACGCTGTACGAACGTCTGCCCGGCGACCGGGACCGGTAAGATGCTGTCGCCGATGGACCTCATCGTCAAGCTGCGCGACCATAT
The DNA here is from genome assembly GCF_018618345.1 of Exiguobacterium sp. s36. Classification (NCBI taxonomy): domain Bacteria; kingdom Bacillati; phylum Bacillota; class Bacilli; order Caryophanales; genus Exiguobacterium; species Exiguobacterium sp. s36. The sequence goes on along the minus strand of NZ_JACSLW010000001.1, from coordinate 1,003,085 downwards.
GAACATGAAAGGGGCCGCCGTCACCCGGAAGTCACCGTGGGCACCGGCGCTCTTGTTCCAAAACACGCAAGGGGCCGAGATTGCCGCCGCGGCCCAAGACGGACATATGCTCGTCGCCGATGAGTTGATCGGCAACGTCATCACTGAAGAAGAAATTTGGGCATGTACGACGTGCCGCAACTGTGAGGACCAATGTCCGGTCATGAACGAGCACGTCGACAAGATTATCGATTTGCGCCGTTACCTCGTCATGATGGAAGGCAAGATGGATCCAGAAGCGCAGCGTACGGTCGCCAATATCGAACGTCAAGGCAACCCGTGGGGGATGAACCGGAAAGAGCGTGAGAATTGGCGCAAAGACCGGGAAGAACTTGTCATCCCGACGGCGAAAGAGAAGAAGAAGGCCGGCGAAGAGTTTGAATTCCTCTTCTGGGTCGGAGCGATGGGCTCATACGACAGCCGTAGCCAAAAAGTCGCGCAAAGCTTTGCGAGCGTCTTGAACAAGGCCGGCGTCTCGTTCGCCATCCTTGGTAACGAAGAGAAGAACTCAGGGGATACGCCACGCCGCATCGGGAACGAGCTGTTGTTCCAAGAGCTCGCCGAAGCGAACATCAAACTGTTCGAGAAGTATGGGGTCACGAAAATCGTCACGGTCGACCCGCACGCGTATAACACGTTCAAAAACGAGTATCCGGACTTTGGACTCACGGGTGTGAAAGTGTATCACCATACCGAGCTCCTCGCCGAGCTGCTCGATACGGGCCGTGTCAAACCGGACTTCTCCGTGAACGAGCGTGTCGTCTATCACGATTCATGTTATCTCGGGCGCTATAACGGTATTTACGACGCCCCGCGTTTCGTCTTGGAACGCATTCCAGGTGTTGAACTTGTCGAGGCGGAGCGGAACCGTGAGAACGGCATGTGCTGCGGCGCCGGCGGCGGTCTCATGTGGCAAGAAGAGAAAGTCGGAACGCGCGTAAACGTGGCCCGGACCGAGCAGTTGCTCGAGACGAAACCGACGGTCATTGGATCGGCGTGTCCGTACTGCTTGACGATGCTCTCGGACGGAACGAAGGCGAAAGAAGTCGATGAGACGGTCGGTACGTTCGACGTCGTTGAACTGCTCGATCGCTCACTTGCTCCAATCGAAGTACCTGAACCACTCGTTCAATAAAAAACAAGGCACGGTCCGCGGACCGTGCCTTGTTCTGTCGTCAGTGCATCTCGGAAGTGGCCAATAAGGAAGACGTCAGGTGTGATAGTCCTTGTGTCGTCTCATTGATGGCCGAAATCGTCTCGACCATTTGGCCGAGGTCTTGTTTGTTCCGTTCGAACGACAGGACGTAATTGCCCATCTCGTCTTTGACGGTCGAGAAGCCAGCTTTGACGGCACCGAGTTGACGCATTGCCTCGTCGTTCGTTCGATGCATCTGTCCCATTTGATCGAGCAGGGCGGCGATGTTCGCTTCATTCTCATGGATGAGGACGTTGATTTGACTGCTCAGCTGTTTTGCATTCTCGGCAAGCGTCCGCACTTCGGTCGCGACGACGGCGAAGCCTTTACCGTGTTCACCGGCTCGGGCCGCTTCGATTGATGCGTTCAACGCCAACAAGTTCGTCTGGTTGGCAATCTGTTCGATACTCCGAGTCATGCTGACGATTTCTTGCGAGCCGTCCTTGAGCGCGGTGATGCGATCGAGCGAGGCGTCGACGTACGTCGCTGACTGTTTGAACTCGGATTCCATCTGTTCGATTTGCTCGCCGTTCGTATGCGTCAAGCTCATCAAGTGACGGCTCATCTTCTCCGTCTGCTCGGTCTCGGACAACACTTGATGGGCTCGCTTGCTCGTCTCGGACATGGCGTGACCGGTCTGCTCCATCGTCGTCGCGACTTCCGTGCTAACGCGGCTGACATCGTTCAATAGCGTCGCTCGGGCGACGTTTGCCGATTCAATCTCATCGAGACGCGCATCGACGTACTGCTCAGTGACGATTTGGGCGTCCAAGTTCATCGCATGGGACAATGCGAGGAGCGATTCGGTCAATGTGGCCGGGTCGTGTTGGTACGTCTCGACGATTTTTGGGACGAGCAACGTGTTGAAGGCAGAATAGGTCGCGAGGAACCAGACGACCGGTACAGCATAGTGGTGATGCGTCTGGCCCATCCGTTTACGCATCGCAAGGAACTTTTCATCGATGTTTCCGGTCAACAAGCTCCGGAAATAGTCAGCGAACACTTTTTTAAGCCGCTCACGTGTCGATGAGGCGTTGGCGATTTGGACCATCTCAGGCTGCAACATCAAGTGGTCGAGGACGTTTTCAAGGACATCGTCTAACACGGATTCGACGAGCGGGGCCATGTCTTGAAGTCGCTTCACTTGCGACGTCGTATAACCCATATAATGGGTGCGCCCGTTCAAATTTTGATCGGTCGGCCGTGCGGTCTTCGCCACATCAGGGAAGCCGATCGATGCGGTGTAGGCGGTAGGTTTTGATTTACGGAACAGTGCCATGTTTCATTCTCCTTTTTCTCGTACAGCTAAAATAGCTTTCTTCTCTATATCGGCAAAAATGTGAAAAAACTGAGGAGCTGATGTGTGATTCGAGAGGTTCTCGAATGGAAGGTAGCGGGAAAGAAGGAAAGGAGAGCGATTCGATCATTTTCTAGAAATGAGGTATCTTTAATGAAAAACACAGTCGTGTTATTGACGATTGTCAGTGCCCTCAGCAGTCAAATCTTGCCTCAAATTTTATTTTTGTCCATCATGGCGGTCGAAGACGGCGTCGGGCGATTAATCCCGTTCATGATTTTTTACGTGGCGAGTATGTCGGGACTGCTTCTATGGGTGTATATCATCGGGCGGCTCGGCTCGAAACGGACGTTTTTAGTGGCGCTATCCGTCTTGGTCGCGGGCCTTGTCTGCTTCTTGTGGCCGTTCGATTGGGCGATTGAATTGAGCGCTTTTCTTGTCGGTGTCGGATCGATCGGTGTCGGGTCGATTATGACGACGATTTTGTCACAGCTGAAGGAACTGTCCACCACAGACGAGTCGACGGATCAGAAAGGGAGTTCGCTCCCGCTCGTACTCGCACTCGTTGTCTGGATCATCATTTTCTCTTATGTGCTGACTCGATCATATGACGAGGCTGTCATCCTCTTCCTCGTCAGTCTTCTCCTGCCTTGGCTGTTCGTGAGAAAGTTGCCGCTCGAGAAAACGGCGACGTGGGCATGGGCGACAGGGAAGTTCGTGCTTGCCTTCATCACCGTCACCGTGTTCACGTTGGTGAGCCGTCTCCTCAGCCTGTTGGAAGGGGCGAGCGGGTATGTGGAAATCTTTTTATTGATGATTATTTTGCTCGGCTACGTCGGGTGGGTATTGTTCCAGGAGCGGACGAGAACGTACGTCAGTGCCACCCGGACGCGCCAAGTTCAACTGCTCGCGTTCGTCGTCGGGTTGTTCGGCGGCTGGACGTTGATTGGCGCCGTATTCATCAGTCTGGCCCTATATTCGTTTCAAGTGCTCTTGTTCTATGTGTTCATGCCGTTCTTGGCGGGCGTCATCGGCTGGATATTATTGAACCGTGTGTTCGACGTGGCGCGTCATCCTTACTACGTCCTGCTCGTCACGTCGCTGCTATTCTTCCTCGGTTTCTTGGAGCCGATCGTGTTTATTCCGGTCCTGTTTGTGAGTGGGTACGTCCAGACGATGTACGCGAGTGCGGGTCACGTCTATCTATATGCATCGTATGGGGACAATAAAGAGTTCGCCTCGCTGCTCTTGCAACTATGGAAACGGTTCGGGATGGTCGTCGCTTATTCCGCGCTTATGGTTGGATTGCTCGGCTACGGTCTATATACCGGCCAGTCCGTCAATGCAGAGTTGTCCTTTAAAATCCCGCGTGGTTGGATGCTCGGGGTGCTCGGTTTGACGTGGATCTTCAACGTCGGATTGATTACGCTGTATTGGTTGCGCATCCAAAAAACCGTTGAAACTTCAAAATAATTTCCTCTAGCTTTTTCATATCGGTTTTGTTTATAATGAGGAGTGATGTTTAACTAGTGACGGAAAAGGAGTGTCCTTTAATGAATAAATCGTTGATCGATTTCGTTTACGAAATTCTTCAAAAGACTGGCGAGCAACCAGTGTCATTTGATGAGATTCGTGAGCTGATCAGACAAAACTATACGTTCGCAAGTGAAGAGGAAGAGCTCGAGAAAATCGCGCAACTCTACACGGACATGAACATCGACGGACTATTCGTCAACTTGGGAGCTAACCGTTGGGCGCTTCGTGTTTGGTATCCGTTCGATAAGTCAGACGAAGATCTCGTCATCGAAGCACGCCAACGCGGTGAGCTCGATGAGTTCGAAGAAGAGATCGATGAGACGGATGAAGGCATCGTCGACATTGAAGACGACCTTGACGTCTTTGCAAAAGGTGAAGATTTTGACGCATCTGAGTTCGATGCCGAGGATGAAGCCGAAAAAGTGGAAGGCCTTGACGAGTTCGAGGACGAAGACTTGGACGACGACCTCGACTTAGAAGACGAGGATGATTTATAAGAGACCGCAAAAAGCCGGGCATTTGTCCCGGCTAGGCGTGTCTCTTTTTCTTTTTTGACAGTTGAAAAAAAGAAAAAATAATGACTTGACGACTGCATCGTCTCTGACGTAAATTAGTCATGGGCTAGTTTAGCACGTAACGATGCAGCAAAAGTGTCCTCCATTTCAGTGGGGGCACTTTTGCTTTTTTTGTTTTTTCGTTTCCCGTTGTGGCATTTAAGAGAGGAGAATGATGATGACAAAGTATATTTTCGTAACAGGTGGGGTAGTATCTTCACTCGGTAAAGGGATCACAGCCGCTTCACTCGCACGTCTACTCAAAAACCGAGGTTTGAACGTGACGATTCAGAAGTTTGACCCGTATATCAATATCGACCCAGGAACGATGAGCCCGTACCAGCACGGAGAGGTGTTCGTCACAGATGACGGCGCTGAGACGGACCTTGACCTCGGACACTACGAGCGCTTCATCGACATCAACTTGTCGCAAAACGCCAACGTGACGTCAGGTCGCATCTACTCGACGGTCTTGAAAAAAGAGCGTCGTGGCGATTATAACGGGGGAACGGTCCAAGTCATTCCACACATCACAAACGAAATTAAAGACCGCGTCTTCCGCGCCGGTCGCGAGACGAACGCAGATGTCGTCATCACAGAGATTGGTGGAACAGTCGGGGACATCGAGTCGCTTCCGTTCATCGAGGCCATTCGTCAAGTGAAGAACGACATCGGCAAAGAGAACGTCATGTACGTCCACTGTACGCTCGTCCCTTACCTTCGCGCTGCCGGTGAGATGAAGACGAAACCGACGCAACACAGCGTCAAAGAGCTCCGTAGTTACGGGATTCAGCCGGATATCATTGTCCTCCGTACCGAGCACGACATCCCAGAAGAGATGCGTGAAAAGATCGCCTTGTTCTGTGACACGCGTAAAGAAGCGGTCATCGAGGCACAAGATGCGTCGACGCTTTACGAAGTGCCGCTCAACCTTCAAAAGCAAGGAATGGATCAACTCGTCAACGATTACTTCGGCTTCAACACGCCGGCCGCTGACATGACGGCTTGGAAAGAGCTCGTACACACGGTCACGCACCTCGAGAAGAAAGTCAAAATCGCTCTCGTCGGAAAATACGTCGAACTTCGTGACGCGTACATCTCGGTTGCAGAATCGCTCAAGCACGCCGGTTACGCCTTCAACGCCGATATCGATATCGATTGGGTCAACGCTGAAGAGGTGACGGCAGAGAATGTCGAGACGCTTCTCGGAGACGCAGACGGGATTCTCGTCCCAGGCGGATTTGGAGAACGCGGCATCGAAGGGAAAATCGAAGCGACGCGTTATGCGCGTGAGAACAACGTCCCATTCTTCGGGATTTGCCTCGGCATGCAGCTCGCGACGGTCGAGTTCGCCCGTAACGTCTTGAAGCTCGACGGTGCCCACTCGGCCGAAATCGATCCGACGACGAACTATCCGATTATCGATTTGCTTCCAGAACAAAAAGATATCGAGGACCTCGGCGGCACGCTCCGTCTCGGCCTCTATCCATGTAAGCTCGAGCCAGGCACGAAAGCGCACGCCGCTTACAACCAAGAGCTCGTCTACGAGCGCCATCGTCACCGTTACGAGTTCAACAACGAGTACCGTGAAGCGTTCGAGGCAGAAGGGTTCAAGTTCTCAGGAACGAGCCCGGACGGCCGTCTCGTCGAAATCATCGAGATTCCAGAGCACAAGTGGTTCGTCGCGTCACAGTTCCATCCAGAACTCATTTCGCGTCCAGAGCGTCCGCAACGCTTGTTCCACGATTTCATCCAAGCCTCACTCGGCGAGTGAGTGGCAGGTCACAGTCTATGACTGTGGCCTTTTTTCTCGGGCAAAAGGCTGATGCGCGCAACAGCTTCAGGTGGATACATGTTGCCCGAAATCCGGGTACACTAATAGTAGAACAGGGAGAGGGCGATGCGACATGCGAGAACGAACTATGATTTATGCAGGATACGGGGGAGCGCTCGTCACGCTCAGCCTGTTGCCGTTCGTCGTCTTGCCGACGCTATTATTGCCGTATCAACTCGGGTGGACCGGAATTGTATTGCTCGCACTGTCGATTGGTCTATTGCGGTCGATTCGCGAGGGCTCGAATACGTACTTGAAACAGATGCTCAAAGTCACGTTCACGTTATTTTTGTTGTTCGTCTTCGTATACTACGTCTCGTTTGGACTCGTCTTGTACGACTCGTACGGGCTCGAACGGTTGCTCGAACAGTATGGCGACCAGGCGATGTGGGTGTTCGCCGCCTTCAGCTTCTTGCAACCGATCGCGCTTCCGGTCCCGGAGGCGGTCAGTGTCCCGATTGGTAGTGTCGCCCTTGGGCCGCTTCGGGCGGCCTTAATCGGGAGCGTCGCGACGACGCTCGGCATCCTCGTCATGTACGGGCTCGCTCGGTTCGGGCGGGAGCGGGTGATGCGGCTTATCGACGCCGACAAGCTCGCGACGTATGACCGTTACGTCGACAAGTACGGGCTCGGTGTGTTGCTCGTCTTGTTCATCATCCCGATTTTGCCAGATGAGGTCATCTGTCTCGCGGCCGGGTTCAGCCGGGTGCCATTCCCGCGATTCGTTTTGATCGCCATCGGCGCGAAGCTCGTCACGTCGTTCGGTCTCGCCTATTCGGTCTCGCTCGGCGAACTGTTTATCACCGGTGCGAGTCCGTTCGCCGTCGTCTCGGTCACGGCGAGCCTATTGCTCGTCATCTTGGCGCTCGTCTGGCGCAAACGGAAAAAAGGGAATTCGAACTGACATCGCGAAACCGTCAAGAGCACAGTTAGAGAGGAAGACGTTATGGTTCGCGATGAAGAATTAGTGATTCGACCGATTGCGTCACGCGACTTGGATCGGTTATGGGAATTGATGTATAAGGACGAGGCGCCGGAATTCAAGAAATGGGACGCGCCGTATTTTGAACATCGGGCGCACACGTATGAGGTGTACTGTCAGAATGCGGGCGAACACGTCGGCCGTGACGACATGTGGGTCATCGAGGTCGATGGGACCGTCTACGGGACGGTTTCCTTCTATTATGAAGACACCGGACAGAATTGGCTCGAGGTCGGGATCATCCTCCATCAAGCCGACCGCTGGAATCGTGGCATCGGCACGCGGGCGCTCAAGCTGTGGGTCGGCCATCTGTTTCAGACGTTGCCGACGGTCCGGGTCGGATTGACGACGTGGTCGGGCAATGAGCGGATGATGAAAGTGGCCGAGAAAATCGGCATGCGACTCGAAGGTCGGATTCGTCAGGTGCGCGTCGTCGACGACGTGCGTTACGACTCGATTCGCATGGGTTTGTTGCGAGAAGAATGGATGACAGAAAGCGCTAAGTCTCGGTAGAGGCTTAGCGCTTTTCACGTGTGGAACAATTGGCGGTATTGGAGCGGGGTCATTTGTTTGTACGTCTTGAACGTGTTGATATAGGCCGTGCACGAGGCGAAGCGATATTTCTCACCGATGGTACAAATCGGCAAATTCGTTCCGAGCAAATCGGCGATGGACGCATCGATGCGGCGGCGCCGGATTCGTTCGGGTACACTCTCGCCGACTTCCTGTTTGAACAGGGCCGACAAATAATTGTTTGATAACCCGATTTGTTGGGCGATCCACGGGAGCGATAGTTCTGGCTCTTTCAAATGCTCTTCAATCAAATGGATGGTCGTCGTGACGTTCGGGTTCGTCGACACGGGAGGGGATAGAAACGCCATCATCTTCGTCAAATGGTCGACGATGACGGGAATGGCATAGATAAAGTCGAGTGTCGTCGTCAGTTCATCGATTAAGATGAGAAGAGCGCTCGTATAATTGAGCGCGGTCTGGACGTTTGGGTTATCGACTGGAATCAGACGGATGACGTGATAGACGAGGCCGCGGTAGTAGAAACGGACACTCATATACTCATCGGAGACCGGAAGTTTCAATAGGTCGAGCGTCAGCGTCTCGAGCAGCTGTTCGGCCCGAATCGGATGGGCGCTGCGGAGCGCACTCACAATGTGTTGATCGAGCGTATAAAAGTTATCCACATGCTGAAAATCATCGAACAAATTTTTGTCACGATGCAGATGATTCAGAAATTGGCGTTTGATTTTGTTTTCCACCGGATGAGTCACTTCTTTCGTCGTACGATCGGGAACCGTTTATTTATTTCGTGGAACGTTCCGTTTAGTCACTTGCTTTAATTCGGCGATTTCGCGAGCGAGCGCTTCTTCACGGGAACGTGCGGATGATTCGAGGTGGTGTTCGAGTTCCTTACTTTTTTGTCGATACGTTTCAGCGACTTCTTTCGTACGCTGTTGATGCTGATTGAGTTGTTTGTTGTACGCATCGAGATCAATTGGCTTTTTCGTCATACATCATATGCCCCTTTCAAAAGACGGTCAAACAGACAGGCGCGGTGCAAGCGAGGCTTGGCCCGCAGTTTCATCGAGGAAACGGTTCCTGTCCTTAGCTTACGAAGGGGGTGAAAGGTTGGAAAGTTAGGTCAACACGAAAGAAGTGGTGAAAAAGATGAAAAATGTGACGAAATTGTGTCCGTAGCATATCCCATTTCTCACACTACTCGATGAATTGCACAAACCACAAAAAAACCGCAGACATGAAGTCTGCGGTTGATGGCTTATTTGACGGCTTGGTCTTTGATTGGGAACCAGCCAGCACGTGTTGTGATGGCGTTCCAGAGCGGAGCCGGGACGGCGAGTTCGGCTTGTTTGTTCAAGTCGAGTTCAGTCTCGATTTCGTCTTCACGATCCGTTTTCACTTTCTCGAGCCAATCCGGGTCGATAATCAGTTCGCGGCCGAGCGCGGCGAGGTCGATGACGTTCAGTGCATCTTCGACTTGACCTGGGCGCTGGAGCTGTCCGACTCCGATGAGCGGGACAGCACCGTTGATGCGTTTAGCGATGCGATCAATCGACCGCTCCGTCACGTTCTCGTTCCGCATTGAACCGATATTGAAGTTCCAGAGCGAGGCGTGGAGGTAGTCGAGGTTTTCTTCGAGCAACATATCGATCAATACGTCCGTATCGTCGAGCGTGATGCCTGGCTCTTCGACTTCTTCAGGCGAGAAGCGGTAGCCGATTAAGAAATCGTCCGCGCCTTCAGCTGCACGCTTGACCGAGCGAATGACTTCACGCGGGAAGGTGAGGCGTGCGTTTACGTCGCCACCGAAGCGATCGTCGCGTCGATTCGAGTGAGGTGAGAAGAACTGTTGAATCAAATACGTGTTCGCACCGTGAATCTCGACACCGTCAAAACCGGCCTCAATGGCACGACGTGTTGCTTCGCCGAACGCCTCGATGATGGCTTCGACTTCTTCGGTCTCAAGGGCGCGCGGCGTGGCGGCACCTTCTCGAACCGGTGCGATGGCGCTGGCGCTCACCGGTTGTTCGTTCGGAACGAGTTCCGGAGGAGACATGCGTCCTGCATGGAAGATTTGAAGAATCGCTTTTGCGCCTTCCGCTCTCAAACTTTCAGCGAGCTGACGAAGCCCAGGGATGAATTTGTCGTCATTCACACCAAAGGCGTTCGGGAACCCTTTGCCGTCTTCGGTCACGTAAGCACATGCCGTGATGGCGAGGCCGACGTTCTTCGCCCGCTTCCGGTAATAGGCGAGTTCGTGTTCCGACACTTCACCCGTCGGTTCTGACGAATAATGGGTCATCGGCGCAAGTACGAGCCGATTGTGGAGCTCGACGCCGTTTTTGAATTGGAAAGGTTGTAACATGCGTTTCATAAAAAAACTCCTCCTTGTTGGTGATACCTTGAAGTCTAGTCTTCTCATTTTGAAATTGCGAGCGGGACGCTTTCTGAGGAGCAGGTTGCACACTCCGTGAGCGGGTCGATGGTTGAATGCTAGAAAATGGGGTATAATACAGGAGAAAAGTTGATAACCGGTTGGAGACTACAGAGAGACCACGACATGGGGGGCGAAGCCTTGTTTTGTTGTGGTCTCTTTTCGCATACATCGAACCGGATTCATTATAGGAGGGGACAAGATGGAAATCAGAAATTTCTCAGCAAAAGAACGTGCCAAACGATATGAACAGTTAACGGGTGAACGTCACGACGTGCTCGTCGTCGGCGGAGGAATCACCGGTGCCGGAATCGCGCTCGATGCCGCGTCTCGCGGAATGAAGACGGCCGTGCTCGAAATGCAAGACTTCGCAGCCGGAACATCGAGCCGTTCGACGAAACTCGTCCACGGAGGGTTGCGCTACTTGAAACAGTTCGAAGTCGCGCTCGTCGCCGAAGTCGGAAAAGAACGCGCCATCGTCTATGAGAACGGGCCACACGTCACGACGCCAGAACGCATGCTGTTGCCGATGCATAAAGGCGGCACGTTCGGACCGCTCTCCACAGCGGTCGGCTTGATGGTGTACGATTTCTTAGCGGGCGTCAAACGCGCCGAGCGACGTTTGATGTTGAAGCCAGATGAAGTCATTCAAAAAGCGCCGCTCGTCAAAAAAGACGGTCTTGTCGGTGGCGGTTATTACGTCGAATATCGGACAGATGATGCCCGTATGACGATTGAAGTCGCGAAAGAGGCGGCCAACCACGGCGCTCTCCTCTTGAACTATTCGAAAGTGACTGGTCTAATCTATGAGCAAGGCAAAGTCGTCGGCGTCCACGTTGAAGACCAAATCGACGGCAAGACGTACGAAGTTTATGCGAAGAAAGTCATCAACGCGACCGGACCTTGGGTCGACGTGCTCCGCGAACAGGACGGCTCGAACAAAGGGAAGATGCTCCGTTTGACGAAAGGGATTCACCTCGTCATTGACCAGTCGAAATTCCCGCTCAAACAAGCCATCTATTTCGATACACCGGACGGCCGGATGGTGTTCGCGATTCCGCGTGACGGCAAAGCGTACGTCGGGACGACAGACACGTTCTTCGATAAGGATAAAGCTCATCCACGCATGACGACCGAGGACCGCGACTATATTTTAGAGGCGATCCATTATATGTTCCCAGACGTGAACGTGACGGCAGATGACGTCGAGTCGAGCTGGGCCGGGATTCGTCCGCTCATCTATGAAGAAGGCAAAGACCCGTCTGAAATCTCACGGAAAGATGAGGTTTGGCAGTCGGAAAGCGGCTTAATCACGATTGCCGGTGGGAAGTTGACCGGTTATCGCAAGATGTCAGAGACGGTCGTCGATTTGGTGGCGAAACTGCTCAAGCAAGAAGAAGGCATCGTCTTCCTCGCTTCGCGCACGAAACATATGCCGATGTCAGGCGGCCATGTCGGCGGTTCGAAAGGGTTCGATGACTTCTTGACGAAGAAGAAAGCTGAACTGAAAAACCTTGGTCTCGATGACGTCAAAGCCGAGCAGCTCGTTCGTCTCTACGGATCGAACATCGATCGTGTCATCGAACGGATGGACTCGAACGCGTACGACCTTCCAGAGTACGTCTATGCACAACTCATGTATGGCATCGAAGAAGAGTCGGTCGTTCGGGCCATCGACTTCCTCGTCCGCCGGACCGGAGCGATGTTCTTCGACATCGACTTCGTCCGCAACTATAAAGACGGCGTGCTCCGTTGCATGGCCGATGTCTTCAAATGGTCGGATGCTCGTCTCGCTGAAGAGCGGGCCGAGGTCGAGAAAGAGATTGATCTCGCGGTCGTCCCTGTCACGGTCGACTAACGAAATAAAAGGAACCTCGCCGCGGCGAGGTTCCTTTTCATATGCCTAATTCTTCATAATACGCCATGATACGTTCGTCGAGCGCCTCGACGACGTCCGGTTCGCCGAACAAATACAGATAAAGATACGTGCCGTCCTCACGATTCACTTCTGTTTCGAGTGTCAGTGTGGTCGGTCGTCCTTTAAAGATGACATCGATTGTGCCGAGGGCGTGCACGTTCGCTTCGTCGAGTTCCGGATCAGAAGCCAGCTTTTTGATGCGGGCGATGTCACTGTCTGCGATTGGCTCATCGAACGTCTCGGATAAGACGGCGAACGTCTCCGGCAATTCCTCGAGATCGGTCTCGACGGCAGCGGCGAGCGGTATCTCTTCTTGGTCTTCCCCGAAGACGTTCACGACGAGTGCGACCATACTTCCAAGTGCCAAGACGAACAATATGTATAACAAATATGGTTTCATGATTTCGCTCCTGTTCGTTTCATGTTTTCAGTATATCAGCGTACCGGGTGTTTAGAAATAGGGAGACAATGGTATTGAAAAAGATGGAAAAGAGAAAGGCGGGGGAGTTACGATGAAACGAGCATGGGCAATCGGTGGCGTCGTCCTCATCTTATTTCTCGGTTGGCAGTTCGTCGATACGAATCGGCTGTTTGCCGACGTCTACTATACGAAAGTGCCGAGCACAAACGTCACCGACCAAGGAAAGAGACATACGTATGAAACGATTGGCTATGATGAAGACGGCAAGAAACGACCAATCACGTTCGAGGCGCCGATTCGGCTGGCCGAAGGCGATTTTTTGAAACTGTATGTGAAAGACGAGCAGACGGTGACGGCCTACGAGCCGGTACCTGAGTCGGAAGTACCGGCCCAGTTAAAGGACGAACAGACCGAAGAACCGGTATCGATACCGTTGCCTTGATTTCAAAATAGGTCCGTCGCCGAACGAAATCGGATTTGGTATGGTTAGACTAGTGCAAACTATGGAGAGAAGGTAGATGGATGTCACGGATGTTGATCGCAGACGACCAAGACGGGATTCGGTTGATGTTAGCGCAAGTGTTCCAAAGCCTCGGCATCGAGGTCGACACGGCGAACGACGGACAGAACGCTTGGGAAAAGCTCGAACAGAACGGATACGATTTAGTATTGCTCGATATGAACATGCCGCGCATGTTCGGTCATGAAGTACTACGCAACATGCGCCAACGGAACATCGACACCCCGGTCATGATTATGACCGCGTTCGGGGAAAAATCGACGCTCGAAGAAGTGCAACGACTTGGCATTACCGCGCAATTTGAAAAGCCGTTCGATATTTATCGGATGATTGAAAAAGTGAAGGAAGTCCTCAAAATCACGTAATTCGTCACGAAGATGACATATGTAAACGCTTGCGCAGAGCCATTTCTATGCCCGAATAGCATAGGCACAAGTTTCGACGTGTGTTATAATGGGAACGAATTGCACGGGGGGCATTTTTCCCAAAGTGCACAATAGCGAACAGACAGGAGGATGTCATTATGCCATTAGTATCAATGACAGAAATGCTTAACAAAGCATTCGAAGGCAAGTATGCAGTAGGCCAATTCAACATCAACAACCTCGAGTGGACGCAAGCGATTCTTCGCGCTGCGGAAGACGAGAAATCACCAGTTATCCTCGGTGTATCAGAAGGTGCAGCGAAGTACATGGGTGGCTTCACAACAGTTGTTAAAATGACTGAAGGTCTCATGCACGACTACAACATCACTGTTCCAGTTGCAATCCACCTCGACCACGGTTCATCTTTCGACAAGTGTAAAGCAGCGATTGACGCTGGTTTCACGTCTGTTATGATCGACGGTTCACACCATCCGATCGAAGAGAACATCGAAATGACGAAACAAGTCGTTGAATACGCACACGCTAAAGGTGCTTCAGTTGAAGCGGAAGTCGGCACAGTCGGCGGCGAAGAAGATGGCGTTGTTGGCGGCGTACAATACGCTGACCTCGACGAGTGCGTACGCGTCGTGAAAGAAGCGAAAGTTGACGCTCTTGCGGCAGCACTCGGTTCTGTACACGGAGAATACCAAGGCGAGCCTAAACTCGGCTTCAAAGAGATGGAAGAAATCGCAGAAGCGACTAAAACTCCCCTCGTTCTTCACGGCGGTTCAGGTATTCCTGAGCACCAAATCAAAAAAGCAATCGAGCTCGGTCACAGCAAAATCAACGTTAACACAGAGTGCCAACAAGAATGGACTCGTGCCGTACGTGAGAAGCTCAACACGGACTCGAAAGTATATGACCCACGTAAAGTCATCGGCCCTGGTGTCGAAGCGATCTACAACGTCGTTACTGGCAAAATGCGTGAGTTCGGTTCAAGCAACCAAGCATAATCCTGTCACATCAGTCGGCTCTCTTTGCGAGAGCCGGCTTTTTTATTGAAACGTAAGCGGTTAGGGTACCGTATATAGATGAAAAGGGGGAGTTTGCATGAAGTATCAAGAACGTTCGACAGAATCATTTTGGCGCATTTTTTATATCGTCGGTCCCATTATTATAATTGGTATGACGTTGGCCTTTGCCGCGCTGCCGGTCATTCTCATCCTCATGAATCCGAAACCGTGGTTGATTCCGCTGTTGTCACTCACTGTACTCGGCGGTTTCGGCGTGTATCGGTTCTTGCAACTGTTTCGCCAGCTGTTCTGGAAAGAGCGGCACCAGTCGCACTATGAAGTGACCGCGACATATATTGAGGGGACGACGTATCGGCACGAGCCGGGTGAGTCAGTCGAGCAATCGTTCCCGCTCGACGCAATCAAGCAAGTCGTCTTCTTCCCGGCCATCGTCCGAAAGACAGAAGCGGCCATGCCGCATCCCTATAGACGACGGACGATCGAGTTGTGCCCGATGCTCGCCATCATGACTGACGAGGATTCAATGGAAATCTTGTTCGACCAACGCGATCTCGCCGCGTTCGAACAGTGGATTCAGTATTTTATCGGAGATAGCGTGCTAGTTTTCTATACACCGAAACGGCTCTACTGGATCGGGGCGAACATCGCGACACGGCGGGAGCGGTTCGACATGCTCCGTCGACCCGAAGAAATCATCCCGTTCACGTATACAGGCAATCTCGTGACCGACGAAGAGACCGCGGTCGGACTTTGGATCGAGACGCATGGGTCGGAGCGCTTAAAGGAAGGGCCGTATCAAGCGTATGAGACAAAACAAAAAAACGTGAAACGATGGACGGCAGTGGGGACGCTTGTTGGCGTTGGTTTACTCATCGGATCGATGTTCGCCATCGCCGCCTTGACGTAAAGGGTGTAGCAATTCCATGACAATTTCCTCATAATAAGAAGTGTAAGCGATCACAACACCATTCGAGGAGGAATTGTACATGCGTTTTTTCATTGATACGGCAAACGTGGAAGACATCAAGAAAGCTCATCAGATGGGCGTCATCGGGGGAGTGACGACGAATCCATCGCTCGTTGCCAAAGAAGGCGTCGATTTCCATACACGGCTACGCGAAATCTGTGAGATCGTCGGGGATCTCTCAGTCAGCGCGGAAGTTATTGCGCTCGACGCAGCGGGTATGGTGGAAGAAGGAAAGGAACTTGCGGCCATCGCGCCGAATATTACTGTCAAGGTACCGATGACGCCAGCAGGGATGGAAGCGGTCAATACGTTTTCACAGCTCGGCATCAAGACGAACGTGACGCTCATCTTTAACGCCAACCAAGCGCTACTCGCGGCTCGGGCCGGCGCGTCATACGTGTCGCCATTCATCGGTCGTTTGGACGATATCGGTCAAGATGGTCTCGACCTCGTCGAGACGATTGCCAATATCTTTGCCATCCATGGCATCGATACAGAAATCATCGCAGCTTCCGTTCGCCATCCGGTCCACGCGACGAAGGCGGCTCTCCTTGGAGCCGACATCGCCACGGTACCATACAAAGTCATCGAACAGATGATGAAACATCCGCTCACTGACAAAGGGATCGAGCAATTCTTAGCGGATTGGAACAACGCTCAATCCAAATAAGTTTGTCGCAGAAAGGTTTGATCTTCGTGGAAATTCTCCATATCGTAGGACAGCAAAAACTTGAAGGAACAGTTGACATTAGCGGTGCCAAACAGAGCGCCTTGCCTTGTCTCGTCGCAGCACTTTTGACGGAAGAACCGGTGACGATTGAGAACGTCCCCGTCATCGAGGACGTCGAAGTGATGCTCAGTCTATTACAAGAACTCGGCGTCGCGATTGAACGGGACGGAGAGCGGATGACGCTTCATGCGAAAGATGCCGTCGCCATGCCGCTGCTCGGCTCAGAGACGCGTAAAGTCCGAGCCGCTGTCTATTTGCTCGGGGTGTTTGCGGCTCGTTTTGGGAAAGGGGCCGTCGGGCTTCCCGGTGGATATGCGATTGGTCCACGACCGATCGATTTACATTTGAAAGCACTCGAACGTCTCGGCATTAAAGTCGAGAACGAGTCGGGACTTTATCATGTGAACGCCGAAAAGCTGGAAGGAAATCGAATTTATCTCGATCTCCGTTCGTTCGGGGCGACAGTGAGCGCCATGCTCGCGGCCGTTCTCGCTAACGGGACGACCGTCATCGAGAACGCGGCCATCGATCCGGAAATCGTCGACGTCGCGACGATGCTCACTTCGATGGGGGCCCACGTCATCGGGGCGGGCACCGACGAGATTCGCATCAAAGGGGTCGACAAGCTCCATGGCTGTACACACACGCTCATTCCCGATCGGTTAGAGGCTGGGACGTTCATGATTTATGGCGCGGTCGCGGGTGAAGTGACGGTTCGAAACGTCATTCCGACTCACTTAGAAGGCGTCATTCAAAAACTACTGGATTACGGGGCCGACGTCGAAGTCGGGGAAGAGACGATCACGGTGCGAGCGAACGCCTTTAAACCGATTGATATCCGTGTCTTCCACTATTCGGGGTATCCGACCGACCTGCAGCCGATCATGTCGGCCGCACTGTTGAAAGCGGACGGAACGAGTATCGTCACCGACAAGCTGTACGCCCAACGGTTCCGCCATATCGCGGAAATGCGGCGCATGAACGCACAGATTACGCTCGAGGACGCTTCGGCCGTCATTCGCGGCGGGACAACGCTTGCCAATGCGGAAATGGAATGTGCAGACGCACGGAGTGGGGCAGCCCTCGCCTTAGCTGGGCTTCAAGCGAGTGGCGAATCCACGGTGATCCATGCGGAAAAATTGAACGATTCATATGTCGATTTCGTCGGCAAACTAAAACAACTCGGCGCACTCGTCTGGGTCGATGAGGTGTCCGAGTAAAAAGGGGAGAATTCGGGTGGAACGTAGTTTATCAATGGAATTGGTCCGAGTCACAGAAGCGGCAGCGCTATCTTCGGCTCGTTGGATGGGTAAAGGCTTGAAAGAAGAGGCGGACGACGCGGCGACGACCGCGATGCGTGAAGTATTTGATACGATTCCGATGAAAGGGGTCGTTGTCATCGGGGAAGGCGAGATGGACGAGGCACCGATGCTCTATATCGGTGAAAAAGTCGGGAACGGCTATGGCTCACGCCTCGACGTCGCTGTCGATCCACTCGAAGGGACGAGTATCGTCGCGACGGGAACGTGGGGAGCGCTTGCCGTTCTCGCTGTCGCTGACGCCGGTGACCTTCTTCACGCGCCGGACATGTATATGGACAAGATTGCCGTCGGTCCGGAAGCGGCCGGATTGATTAGTCTCGACAACTCGATTGAAGAGAATATCGCCATCGTCGCTAAGGCGAAGAACAAGAACGTCGAAGACGTCGTCGTCACGATTTTACATCGTGATCGTCACGAAGAGATGATTCAACGTGTCCGCGCGACGGGTGCTCGTATCAAGTTGATTCCTGACGGAGACGTGGCCGCGGCCATTAACACGGCGTTCCCGAAAACGGGTGTCGATTTGTTGCTCGGTTCGGGTGGTGCGCCGGAAGGCGTCATCGCGGCCGTCGCGATGAAATGTCTCGGCGGTGACTTCCAAGGTCGCCTGCTTCCTGAAGACGAAGCCCAAGAGAAACGTTGCCAAGACATGGGCATCGCCGATACGGGCCGGATTTTGCTGTTGGACGACCTCGTCAAAGGTGAAGATTGCATCTTCGCGGCGACGGGCGTGACGGACGGGGAACTCCTCCGCGGCGTCCAGTTCACCGGGCAAGGCGGTCAGACGCACTCGGTCGTCATGCGAGCCAAGTCAGGAACGGTCCGCTTCGTCGAAGGCATCCACTCCTTGAAGAAAAAACCGAAAATGGTCATGAAACCTTGATTCTCCTGAACCGTGGACACTTCCGTCCGCGGTTCTTTTTTGATGTGTCGTTTCATATTTAACATGCATCGAGAACGGGAATGAGTAGGGAGGAGGTGTGTGTCATGATTGAAGTGGAATCACTCGTCAAAACGTTCGGGGACGTGCCGGCCGTCGATGGCATCTCGTTCTCGGTGCAAGAAGGAGAGATTTTCGCCTTCCTTGGACCGAACGGGGCTGGCAAGTCGACAACCGTGCAAATGTTGACGACGCTCGTCCGACCGACCGAAGGGAAGGCGCGGGTGAACGGATTCGATGTCGTCAAACAAGAGAAAGACGTCCGCCTGTCGATTGGCGTCGCCCTGCAAGAGACCGGAATCGACAAAGTGTTGACCGGGCGGGAACTGCTCGTCTTGCAAGGCCGGTTGTTCAAGATGACGAAACAAGAGGCGGAGACGCGCGCCGAGGAACTGCTCCGTGTCGTCTCGCTCACAGAAGCGGCCGACCGGAGAAGTGGCACATATTCGGGCGGGATGCGGCGTCGGCTCGATTTGGCGCTCACGCTCGTCCATCGACCGATCGTCTTGTTTTTAGATGAACCGACGACCGGGCTCGACCCGGCGAGCCGCATCGAGATTTGGAACGAGGTGAGACGGCTCAACGAGGAGTTCGGCACGACGATTTTTTTGACGACCCAGTACTTAGAAGAGGCGGACGAACTGGCCGACCGGATCGCCATCATTAATCATGGAAAAATCGTCAGCGAAGGGACAGCGGAAGCGTTGAAACGACTCGTCGGCGGCGAGACGATTGCGATGACGTTCCACAGCGATCAAGAAGCATCTGCAGCCGCTGCGTTGTTCGGTCATACGGCGACCGGGCAACACGTGGCGTTCGAGCTCGTCAATCATACGCTGATGGAAGTCGTGCGCCAGCTCGATGAACGGTCGCTTCAACCGGAACGTCTGACCGTGAAGCAACCGTCGCTCGATGACGTCTTTTTGAAAGTGACCGGTGAGTCATATGAAGGAGGTGTGCCCGATGTGGACTGAGACATGGCTCTTCACGAAACGGAGCCTCATTACGACGATTCGGAATCCGTTTTCGTTCATCCCGAACTTGATTATTTCCGTCTTCTTCCTACTCGTTTACACGAGCGGATTATCGAGCGTCGCATCGCTTCCTCAGTTTGATGGGAGCGCCTATTTGAACTTCATCTTGCCAGTCTCCATCGTGTCCGGGGCGGTCGGTGGGGCCGGGGGGACGGGACAAGCGCTCGTCCGTGATATCGAGAGCGGCTACTTCGCCCGCTTGCTTCTGACTCCCGCGACGCGGACGGCGATCGTGCTCGGCCCGATGATTGCCGGGATGTTGCAACTGCTCGTCCAGACGCTCCTCATCTTCGGGGTAGCGTTCTTGCTCGGTTTGTCGATTCCGGTCGGTCTGCCTGGCTTCTTGTTCACGGTGCTGCTTGCCATCGGATTCGGCCTTGGTTTTGCTGGTTACTCGGTCGGTGTCGCGTTAAAGACACGGAACGCTCAGGCTGCACAAGCTGGGACGCTCTTGTTCTTCCCGCTCATCTTCTTGTCGACGACGTTCGTCCCGAAAGAGTTGATTGAGGCAGAATGGCTTAAAGTAGCGGCGACGTTCAATCCGACGACGTACATCTTTGAAGGGATGCGTGCCGTCTTGACGCAACCGACGATCGACTGGAGCGCGTTATCGGCCGGACTTGCCGTCGCCGGGGCGATGAGCGTCATCATGGTCGTGTTCGCGGCGACGAACGCACGCGGTGCCTTGAAACAAAAATGACGAGCGGGGTTCAGTCCCGCTCGTCCTGGTCGATCATGAACGTCACAATCAAAAAGAGAATAAAACTGATTAACGAGACTGTGCCCCCGACGATGAAATACACAAGGGTGACGGTCTCATTCCATTGGAACGGGTTCATCGTGTAGAACCACATCCCGCTCGTCAATCCGATTGATCCGATGACGGCCGTCCATCCGTGAATCGTGACGAGCAGTTGGTTCCGGACCGCATATAAGCGATAGAAGACTCCCCAGGCGAAGACCGATAGCCAACCGGCGAGCAGAATATGGGCGTGAATCGGACGAAAGGCATAACTGCCGGCACCCGACATATGCGACCCGAGCGCCGTCCCGATGACACCGAACAGCGCGGCGAGGCGAATCAAGCGAAGACTCCAAATCTTTTCCATGGCATAGAACAACTCCTTCAACGTGATGGCTTTATCGTAACGAAGCCAGATGAACGGAAGATGAACAGCGATTGAATGTTGGTGCTTCGTGGAACAGCAGTAGAGAAGGAGGGAGACGATGGACCAACTGCGAACGATGTTGCATATTATACTGACTGGTGTGGGGGGCTATTTGGCGATTATCTTCATCTTGCGGGTCTCCGGCAAACGGACACTTGCTAAAATGAACGCTTTTGATTTTATCGTCACCGTCGCGCTCGGATCGATTCTGGCCACGACACTCACGAGTCAACAGACACCGCTATTGAACGGACTGACCGCGTTTGCGACGCTCGTGTTCATGCAATACGTGATGGCCAAGTTGGCGACCCGCTCGAAACGCGTGAATCAATTGATCAAGTCGACGCCGGCGTTACTTTACTATGATGGGACATATTTAGAAGAAACGATGCGGCGGGAGCGGGTGCTCGAGATTGAGGTGTTGCAGGCGATTCGATCGAGCGGTACGGATTTCAATCAAGTCGAGGCTGTCGTTTTGGAGACGGATGGGACGTTCTCGGTGTTGACGAGCACGGACACGGTATTACGAAACGTTGAGACGAAAAAAACGACCCAGTTCCTATGAACCGGGTCGTTTGGTCGTTTAAATTAGAGATATGATCCTGCACCGACATAACGTGGTGCCCAGTAACCTGATGTGAAGCTCGCGTACTTCACGCCGCCTGTTTCAGAGTTGATCATTTGTGTTTTGCTGAGTGCCATTCCAACGTGTTGGATCGTGCTTCCGTTGTGTGAGAAGAACACGAGGTCGCCGGCTTGAATCGCTGACTTCGAAACTTTTTTCGAGTTAGCGTATTGCGAGCGTGAATCACGTGGGATCGATTTGTTGATGGCTTTCTTGTAAACGTGACCTGTGTAACCTGAGCAGTCAAAGCCAGAAGTTGTCGTTCCGCCGTAACGGTAAGGTGTACCGAGGTACTTCTTCGACTCAGCGACAAGTTTTGTACGAGCGCTTGATGCAGAAGCAGTTGTTACTTTCTTCGCAGTAGCTGTCTTCGTGTTTGCTTTCAAGTACGTGTAAGTAGATGAAGCTGAGATATAACGGTGAGTCCCTTTGTAGTTGATTTTGTAGAACGAACCAACTTTACCAAGGTATGTATAGCGTTGGCCTTTGTTCATCGTTGTCGTGACTTTCGAGCTGAGCGACGGTGCTGTGCGGATGTTCAAGCCGTTAACTTTCGAGTAAGCGAATTTACCAGTAGCGGCTTCTGCTTGTTCACCTGTTGTGAAAGCAAGACCCGAGAAAGCGAGAGTGGCAGCGACAATGATAGATGCGAAACGCTTTAACATAGTGTATTTCCCTCCGTTTTTTAAAATAAAACCCTAAGTGGCTGTATATGATCGATGTGTGTTAACAAGATTAGAGCACAAGTTGCGGATATTACCCGGTTTCCTGTGCAAATAAACTATATCATGCGCAAGACCGATGGCATTTTTCAATCACAAGACAAAAACAGTTTTCTTGTAACATATTTGAAACAATATGCGAGAATAGAGACTTATTTGTTACATACATAGTAAAAAGGTTGTTATGTTTTCAACAACAGGGGAATAGACTGACATGAAGCCGTTTTTCAAACAGTGACGGTTTGACTGAAGTGTGATTAGATGAATGAGGAATGAACGTTTACTTTTGAAATATAGAATCATGAAAGACAGGTGACTTGAATGAGTCAAACGACTGAACCGGCTAAAAACTACACGCTTCGGGAACTCGAGACGAAGACGTTGAAAGAGTTATATGAGATTGCGAAAGAAGTGAACGTGCCTCAGTATCGCGAGGCACGTAAACGTGAGCTCATGTTCCGGATATTGAAATCACAGGCAGAATCAAAAGATCTTTATTTCCTCGAAGGAATCCTAGAGATCATTCCGCCTAACCCACAGTCGCAAAACGATGGCGGTTTTGGTTTCCTACGCCCCATCAATTACTCGCAATCGTCTGAAGACATTTATATCGCGGCTTCGCAAATCCGCCGCTTTAACCTCCGTAACGGCGACCTCGTGACGGGGAAAGTCCGGAAACCGAAAGAGAATGAACGGTTCCAAGGGCTTCTCAGCGTCGAGGCGGTCAACGGCGAGACGACGGATTCGACGCGCAACCGGGATTACTTCCCGGCGCTCACGCCGATTTACCCGGAACAACAGATGGTGCTCGAGACGGAGCCAAACCATTTGTCGGTCCGCGTCATGGATATGATCGCTCCCGTCGGCTTCGGGCAGCGAGGGTTGATCGTCGCGCCGCCTAAGGCAGGGAAGACGTCCCTCTTAAAAGAGATTGCCAATTCGATTACGACGAACCATCCGAACGTCGAGTTGATTATCCTGTTGATTGATGAGCGGCCGGAAGAAGTGACGGATATCCAACGTTCGGTGCCGGGCGCAGACGTCGCCTACTCGACGTTTGACGAGACACCGGAGAACCATGCCCGCATCTCGGAGCTCGTTCTCGAACGGGCGATGCGCCTCGTCGAACATAAGAAGGACGTCGTCATCTTGCTCGACTCGATCACGCGTCTGACGCGGGCGTACAACTTGTCCGTCCCGCCGAGCGGACGGACGCTCTCCGGCGGGATTGACCCGGCCGCGTTCCATAAACCGAAGAAGTTCTTCGGGGCGGCCCGTAATATCGAGGACGGCGGCAGTTTGACGATTCTCGGCACGGCACTCGTCGATACGGGTTCGCGCATGGATGACGTCATCTATGAAGAGTTCAAAGGAACGGGCAACATGGAGCTGCACCTCGACCGCAAACTGGCGGAACGTGGGATTTTCCCGGCCATCGACATTCGTCGCTCGGGAACGCGCAAGGAAGAATTGCTGCTCGGCAAAGGCGAACTCGACTCGCTTTGGACGATTCGTCGCACGATGAACGAGTCGCCAGACTTCGTCGATCAGTTCTTGCGCCGGGTCCGCGAAACGAAAACGAACCTCGACTTTTTTGCGGCGCTTGAAGCCGATAAGAAAAAGAGTCGACGCCCGGTGAAAAAAACGAAAACGGACTTGTAAATCCTTGAACCGGGTGCTATTATATTCTAGTGAACTTTCTCTAGGTTGAAAGAATACTTAGGGCAGAAGGAGTTGAAAAGCAATGAAACAAGGAATCCACCCAGAATACCGTAAAGTCGTATTCATGGACTCGACGACTGAGTTCAAATTCATCTCTGGTTCGACTCGTTACTCTAACGAGACAATCACGATGGAAGATGGTAACGAATACCCACTCATCCGTGTCGATGTATCTTCTGATTCGCACCCGTTCTACACAGGTCGCCAGAAATTCGCATCTGCGGACGGTCGTATCGAGCGCTTCAACAAGAAGTACCAACGTTAATCGTCAACTTGTATGCACACCGCCTAGGGATTGCCCTTGGCGGTTTTTATTTTTTTTAGATAGAAGTCAACCCTTTTTCTTCAAGAAAAAGATGGGTATAATCGGGAAGCGATTAACGAAGGAGAGGGCGAAGTAGAATGATGCATGTGACGAACCGTTACGGTTGGATAGAAGTGATTTGTGGGAGTATGTTTTCTGGGAAATCGGAGGAACTGATCCGCCGTGTCCGTCGGGCGCACTACGGGAAAATCCCTGTCCAAGTGTTCAAACCGGCAATCGACGACCGGTATCATGAAGAGAACGTCGTCTCCCACAGCGGCAACTCGGTCGTGGCCGTGCCGATTCAATCGAGTCAAGACTTATACGATGCGGTGCGTGAAGAGACGCAAGTCATCGCCATCGACGAGGTTCAGTTTTTCGACGAAGGAATCGTCGACGTGATCGAGCAATTGGCGTCAGAAGACAAACGTGTCATCTGCGCAGGGCTCGACATGGACTTCCGGGGTGAGCCGTTCACGATGATGCCAGAGCTGTTGTCGCGTGCCGAATTTGTCACGAAGCTGCAGGCCATCTGTCTATCATGCGGGGCGCCAGCTTCTCGGACACAACGATTGATTGACGGTGAACCGGCGCGTTTCGAAGACCCGGTCATCTTGGTCGGCGCTTCCGAGTCGTACGAACCGCGTTGCCGTCATTGCCACGACGTCCCGAATAAACCACGCCCAGTCCGCCATACAGTGGCCGACTGACGTCAACGGACCGCCCTTGGCGGTTCGTTTTTTGCTATAATGAAGACAGTTCGATTTGACGGAGAAAGGACGGATCATCATGTTTGACCGTTTGAGCGTATTAGAAGAACGCTATATGCAATTAAATGAGATGCTCGCTGACCCTGAAGTGCTCAGCGACGCGAATAAATTACGACAATATTCAAAAGAACAGTCGCAACTCGAAGAAACGGTGCAGGCGTACCGTCACTATAAAGAGACGAGCACGGCGTATAAAGAAGCAAAAGCGATGCTTGAAGACCGCACGCTCGATGCCGATATGCGCGAGCTCGCCAAAGAAGAGATGTCACTCCTCGAGCCGGAAGTGAAGGCGCTCGAGGCGAAATTACGCGTCTTGCTGTTACCGAAAGACCCGAACGACGACAAGAACGTCATCGTCGAGATTCGCGGGGCAGCCGGCGGAGACGAGGCGGCACTGTTCGCAGTCGACCTATACAAGATGTACACGCGTTTCGCCGAGCGGCAGAACTGGAAGGCCGAATTGATTGACGCCAACTATACAGAACTCGGCGGTTTCAAAGAAGTGACGTTCCTCATCAACGGGACGGGTGCCTATTCGAAACTGAAGTTCGAGAACGGGGCGCATCGGGTCCAACGTGTCCCATCGACCGAGTCGGGCGGACGCATCCATACGTCGACGGCGACCGTCGCCGTGTTGCCGGAAGCAGAGGACGTCGAAGTGCACATCGATATGAAAGACGTCCGTGTCGACACGTTCACATCATCGGGTCCAGGTGGCCAGTCGGTCAACACGACCCAATCGGCCGTGCGCTTGACGCACATCCCATCGGGGCTCGTCGTCTCGTGTCAGGACGAGAAGTCGCAACATAAAAACAAAGACAAGGCGCTCAAAGTACTCCGAGCCCGCCTGTATGACAAGATGCAAAGCGAACACCTACAAGAACTGTCGGCGCAACGCAAATCGGCCGTCGGGACGGGAGACCGCTCAGAGCGGATTCGGACGTATAACTTCCCGCAGAGCCGTGTGACCGACCACCGCATCGGGCTGACACTCCAAAAGCTCGACCGCGTCCTCGCCGGAGAACTTGAAGATATCATCGACGCCCTCGTCATGGACGAACAGGCCCGTCTGATGGAGGATGTCGATTGATGCGGATCGCGGCGAGGCTGAAACAAGCAGAACGGGAGCTCGCGCTCTCGGGTCGCGACGTCTCGATGGCGGAGTGGTGGCTCATGCACGTCCTTGACGTCGACCGGACGGGACTACTCATCCGTTTGTCCGATGAATTGACGACGGAAGAGGCGAAGTCGTTTGACGCCGGGTTCGAGCGTCTCTTGGCAGGTGAGCCGGTCCAACACTTGATTGGTCACGCCCCGTTTTATGGACGGATGTTCGAGGTCAATCGTGACGTCTTGATTCCGCGTCCGGAAACGGAAGAGCTAATTGAATGGGTCGTCGAGCATGTGCATAATGTCTCCGACGATGAGATCGTCGACATCGGGACGGGCAGCGGCGCAATCGCCGTCACACTCAGTCTCGAGCTCGGTGTCCGTGTCCAAACGGTCGATATTTCCCGGGAAGCAATCGCTGTCGCCGAGCGTAATGCAGCGTTCCTCGGGGCGGATGTGTCCTTCCATGAAGGAGATTGCCTCGCGCCGATTGCCGACAACTCGATTCGCGTCCTCGTCTCAAATCCGCCTTATATCGAGGCGGACGAACTGCTCGATGAGACGGTAGCGGGCTTCGAGCCTCACCTCGCCTTGTTCGGCGGAGCGGACGGGCTCGACTTTTATCGAACGATCATCGCCGACTCGATGCGCGTCCTGTGTGCCGATTGGCAATTGATTGCATTTGAAATCGGGTATAATCAAGGACAAGTTGTGAAATCGTACCTGTCTGAACGTTATCCTGAAGCAGAAACGGGTATTTTAAAAGATATAAACGGCAAAGACCGAATCGTCTACGCCGTGAGGGAAGGGATTGCGCATGGAAACGAAATGGATCAAGCCGACAGAAGTTGAGGAAGGGGTACGTCTCTTGAAGGCTGGCGAGGTGATTGCCATCCCGACGGAGACTGTCTACGGACTCGCCGGAGATGCGACGAACGATGTCGCCATCAAAAAGATTTTCGAGGCGAAAGGAAGACCGTCGGATAACCCGCTCATCGTCCACGTCGCCACGGTCGAACAGGCCGAACATTTCGCGCAAACCATCCCGCCGGTCGCGAGACGTTTGATGGAAGCGTTTTGGCCCGGTGCCTTGACTATCATCTTACCGTCGAACGGTCGGGCGTCGTCACTCGTGACGGCTGGTCTGGATTCGATTGGATTGCGGATGCCGGACCATCCGGCCGCACTTGACTTGATCCGCACGTCCGGTCTTGGACTGGCAGCACCAAGTGCGAACCGCTCGGGACGTCCATCACCGACGTCGGCCCGGCACGTGGCAGATGATTTGACCGGTCGGATCGCGGGTATTATGGATGGGGGACCGACAGGCATCGGTGTCGAGTCGACCGTAATCGATTGCACGGCAGAACCGGCGACGATTTTACGTCCGGGCGGCGTGACGAAAGAAGCGATTGAAGCGGTTATTGGCCCGGTCATTCTCGATGCCAACTTGAGCGATGAAACAGCTGCGCCACGATCACCAGGAATGAAGTACACCCATTACGCCCCGAGCGCACCCCTGTATTTAGTCGAAGGGGGACGTGAAGACCTCGTCCGTGTCGTCATGGCGCGGCAGGAAGCGGGCAAGCGAGTTGGCGCACTCGTGTTCGATGAAGCGACGACCCCGGCTGACGTCACCCTCTCTCTCGGGACTTCGATGGAGACGGCGGCCCAGCGGCTATACGAGGCGTTGCGTAAATTTGATGAGACGGATGTAGAAGAGATTTACGTGAATCGGATTGAACCGACGGGAGTCGCTCTTGCCGTTTATAACCGCCTCTACAAGGCGGCTGGCGGTAAAGTCATCCGTCCATAGGAAGAGGCTTAAGGACATAGAGGAGGATCACGCGATGTCGATGAAACGCGTATTATTCATATGTAGTGGGAACACATGCCGAAGCCCGATGGCGATGGCCCTGCTCCGTTCGAAAGTGACGGGGGATGAGTTCGATATTCGTTCAGCCGGGCTTCGGACGATGCAAGGGTTTGACGCATCAGAAAATGCACTCCAAGTGTTGCGTGAACGAGGAATTGAGCTCGAGCACGTGACGCAAACGTTTGACGACGTCCTCGGACGCTGGTCGGACGTCATCTTGACGATGACACGGGCGCATCGTGAACAGATTCGGGATACGTATCCGGATTTGGCCGATCGCACATTCACATTATATGAGTTCGTCACGGGACTCGAGCGCGATATTAACGACCCGTTCGGAGGGTCGATGAACGTCTACCGCCAAGTCCGAAACGAACTCGAACCACTCGTGAATCGACTTGTGCTAAAATTGACGAATGACGGGTCAAAGGTGACGAAACCACCGAGACGCCTACCAAAGAAGACGGGGGAATGACGGAATGAAAATCGCAATCGGCGCCGATCATGGCGGATTCAATTTGAAGAAAGACATCATCGGATTATTGGAGGAGCTTGGACACGAGTATAAGGACTTCGGGACACACTCGGCCGAGTCAATCGATTATCCGGACGTAGCCATTCCAGTCGCCGAAGCAGTCGCGGCCGGTGAGTTCGACCGTGGCATCTTGATTTGCGGGACTGGAATCGGCATCGGCATTGCCGCCAACAAAGTGAAAGGCATCCGGGCGGCACTCGTACACGACTCGTTCAGCGCGAAAGCGACGCGTCAACATAACGACTCGAACATCATGACGATGGGCGAGCGCGTCATCGGACCGGGTCTTGCACTCGACTTAGTGGCGACATGGCTCGATACGGACTTCGAAGGCGGACGCCACTCGAACCGTGTCGACAAGATGAGCGCTTACGAAACGAAGTGACGACGATGAAGGCGGAGCTTTTGAACTTATTGACGGAGTTGCATGAACGGTTTCCGTTAGATGAGGAAAAGATGCTCGTCATCGGTTGTTCGACGAGCGAGGTCGTCGGCAAGACGATCGGGAAAGCGGGTTCGATTGATGTGGCGTCGGATTTGATCGAGGCGTTCCTTGCGTTTCGGGACAACACCGGCGTCCATCTCGCCTTTCAAGGCTGCGAACATATCAATCGCGCCCTTACGATCGAGCGACGGACCTTGAAACAGTTCGGGTTGACGGAAGTAACGGTCGTCCCAGTCCGCGCGGCGGGCGGGGCGATGGCCGAGAAGGCGTACGAGCGTTTCGACGCCCCGTGCGTCGTCGAATCGATTCAAGCGGACGCCGGCATCGATATTGGATCGACGCTGATCGGCATGCATTTGAAGCCGGTCGCGATCCCGGTCCGGTTGTCGGCGAAGCAGCTCGGTGAGGCGTACGTCACGTTCGCCATCACGCGACCGAAATTGATTGGCGGCCCACGGGCCCACTATCCAGCAAAATAAAGAAAGCCGGTCTGCGCGACCGGCTTTCTTTTGCGTTATAACTCTTCACTGAACAAATATGAGATGACCATCGGGAACCGATCGCGCCAAGCGAGCTCGTTATGGACACCTTCCTCGATGACCTCGAAGCGGATATGTTCGACCTTGTCGCGCAGCAGGGCGTAGACACGCTCGCTCGACTCGAGATACATCTCGTTCGTCGGACCGTCCGCTGACGGCTGTTCGACTTCTTTGCGGCCGACGTCCATATACAGACGTTCGACGCCGTTCAAATCACTCGCGTCGATCAATTGCTCGAGCTCGGTCTGGTTGAACCAGAACGCCGAGGACAATGAAGCCACGCGCTTGAAGACATCGGGATAGACGCAAGCGGCGTAAATCGAAATCAAGCCGCCCATCGAGCTGCCCATCATCGCCGTCTCGTCCGGCTTCGTCCGATAGTTCGCGTCAATCATCGGCTTCAACTCTTGGGCGATGTATTCAATGTAGGCTGATCCTTGTCCACCGAGCGTCACGTCTTGACCGAGCAAGCTCTCGCCGATGTACGGGTTCTCCCACGGACCGTACTCGTCGAGCCGCATCTCGCCGGGGGCGCTGTCGATGCCGACGATGATGATGTCGCGCTTCGAGGCGTCCATATACTCGCCGGCGCGCCAGCTCATCTTATAGCTCGCGTCCTCGTCGGCGAACACGTTCTGTCCGTCATGCATATAGAGCACGGGATAACGTTTATCCGACATGTCGTAATCGGCCGGCGTATAAATCCGAATCGTCCGCTCGCGCTCGAACGGGGTGATGGTAATTTGTTTTGTCTCAATCATAAGTAGCCTCCTCTGATCGTCTTCTTTCATATGATACCCGACTTGCCCGTGGATTAGACGATACCCAAAAAAAGAAGCATATGTTACGATGGGGGTGTTGATTTTTAGACATTCAGAGGGGGTTTCAACATGGTAAACACGACGAAGTTGAAAGTACAGGATGCGGAATTGTTTGAAGCGATGCAAAACGAGCTCGGTCGCCAACGCGAGAACATCGAACTCATTGCCTCGGAGAATTTTGTCTCAGAAGCAGTCATGGAAGCGCAAGGCGGCGTGCTCACGAACAAGTACGCGGAAGGTTATCCAGGCCGTCGCTACTACGGCGGTTGTGAGTTCGTCGACGTGGCCGAGAACTTGGCCCGCGACCGCGCCAAGGAGCTGTTCGGTGCAGAACACGCTAACGTTCAGCCGCACTCGGGTGCCCAAGCGAACATGGCCGTTTACTTCACAGTCCTTGAAGCCGGTGACACGGTGCTCGGCATGAACTTGTCGCACGGTGGCCATTTGACGCACGGAAGTCCGGTCAACTTCTCAGGCGTTCAGTACAATTTCGTCGAATACGGTGTAGACAAAGAGACAGAACACATCGATTATGACGTTGTCGCAGCCCTCGCGAAAGAACATAAACCAAAACTCATCGTCGCTGGTGCCTCGGCGTACCCGCGGACGATCGACTTCGCTAAGTTCCGTGAAATCGCCGATAGCGTCGGTGCCTACCTCATGGTCGACATGGCCCACATCGCGGGTCTCGTCGCAGCCGGTCTTCATCCGAACCCGGTCGAGCACGCGCATTTCGTGACGACGACGACGCACAAGACACTTCGCGGTCCACGCGGCGGCATGATTCTCTGTAAAGAAGAGTTCGCCAAGGCAATCGACAAGTCGATTTTCCCAGGGATTCAAGGTGGTCCGCTCATGCACGTCATCGCGGCGAAGGCCGTGGCGTTCGGGGAAGCGCTCCAACCTGAGTTCAAAGAGTATCAGGCACAAGTCATCAAGAATGCACAGGTGCTCGCGCAAGGGCTAGAAGAGGAAGGACTCCGCATCGTATCGGGCGGTACGGATAACCACCTTCTCCTCGTCGACCTCCGCGGCATCGACATCACCGGGAAAGCGGCCGAGCATGCGCTCGACGCAGCCGGCATCACGGTCAACAAGAACACGATTCCATTCGATCCGGCATCACCGTTCGTCACGAGCGGGATTCGTCTCGGGACGGCCGCGATGACGACGCGCGGATTGAAAGAAGACGATATGCGTGAAGTCGCTCGCTTGATCGGACGCGTCTTGACGAACCATGAAGATGAAGCAGTGCTCGCGGAAGCGCACGAAGCAGTTCGCGCGTTGACGTCGAAGTTCTCGCTCTATCCTGAACGAGGCTGACGAATGGACGTACGGACACTCGCAGATCGGGAACTTGCGGAACTGCCGCTCATCGATATGACGGAATGGCTCGTCCGAAAAGGCGAGCATGACCCGACGTTTCGCCTCGTCGCGAACGAGTTCGGGGTCGTGACGACGCTACTCGACCACGGGTATTATATCGAGGCAAGTGAACGGATTGTACCGCTTCTCGGAATGAAAGTGCCGGCGGCGTTTCATCGGCTCGGGCTTGCGCTCGAAGTGAAGGCGAACGGAAAGAAGGCGGCCAAGCGCCGCTTTCGTTCGTTCTCGCCGGCTGTCACCGGTCATGCGGACTTGTCGGCTTGGCGTAACGCCTTCAAATGGAACAAATCGTGGCTCGGTCTGCCGCTCGTCGTTGGTCTCGGTCTGGTCGCACTCCTCTTTTGGCCGGATTCGGAGCCGCCGCCCGTGACGCCGACCGCATCAAACGAACGGGTCGAAACGGTGACGGAGGACGAGGCGCTCGCGAAACGGTTAGAAGAGCTCGAACAAGAAGTTGCTCGACTCGAGGAAGCGAACGAGGCGCTCCAAACCGAGGACGAGACGACCGAAGCTCCTGAGGCAACGGCCGTCATCCCGCTCGGCGAAGTCGAGACGCTCGTCTCGGACAAACGGTACGAGGAAGCCGATGCGCTCCTCGTCGGCAAGGCGAAAGCCGGTCAGGAACAGGCCGTCGGGTTTTATCGGTTGCTCGTCGACAATAAGCTCGGCGAAGCGGACATCGCCGATTATGCCGCCTATGTCGACACGTATCCAGAATCGGGATATAAAGCTGACGTCTTATGGATGAAAGGCATCGCCGAGAAGAAGGCTGGGGACGACACGTACCGGACGACGCTCGCCGAAGTCGCCGCCATGGACGGGACGTATTGGGCTCCGATTGCCAAATCGGTGCTGGAGGAAGAATGAGGTCGCAGCGCGCTGTGACCTTTTTTCTCATCAAATTTTAATCTGTTTCACCGCACTTTCTCAGCTCGCTCCCGTACAGTAAAGAAAAAGGATAAGGGAGAGGGACATATGCGCTCAACTAGCAGAGGAAAGATTGGAAGATTGATTCGAGGAGTGGCCGTCGGTGCGCTCGCATTGACACTCATGGCGGCAGGTGTCGCCGGGTTCTTATTATTCACCTTGACCGGCAACGCGTGGCTCGACCAAATCACTCAAGTCGGGACTGATTTGGCGTTTCAGGCGGAAGGGATTGAAACGACGTTTGACCGGATGGGCGATTCACTCGAATTGCGCATCGAACAAGCGATTCCAGAAGCAGTTCGTCCGTTTTTTGACTGAGGAATCCGGGAACACTTAAAATGATGCGTCGGGCGGACTGCTCGGCGTTTTTTTTGAGAAAGGATGAATGGAATGCCTACGATTCTCGTCGTTGAAGACGATGCTAAAATTGCCAGATTACTCGAACTTGAACTCATGCATGCCGGTTACGCAGTCGAGGTCGCCCATGACGGGCGGGCTGGGCTCGACCGGGCACTCACTGGTGGGATTGATCTCATGTTGCTCGATGTCATGTTGCCGCAGATGAGCGGTCTCGAAGTCGTGCGCCGCGTCAAAGAAGAGCAGCCGCTTCTCCCGGTATTGATGGTGACGGCACGTGGGGACCGCTACGACAAAGTGAGCGGGCTCGACCTCGGGGCCGATGATTACATCACGAAACCGTTCGAAATGGAGGAGTTACTCGCACGGATCCGGGCGTTCTTACGGATGCGGCAACACGTCCAAGTCGATACGAGTGAACGGGTCCTTTCCTATGAAGGGCTGACCGTCGACGTCAATCGCCACGAAGTGGTGTGTGAGGGGCAAAAAGTCGACCTGACCCGAAGAGAGTTTGATTTGCTCGTCTATCTGCTCGAACATCCGGAGCGCGTACTCACGCGCGATCAACTCGTCGAGCACGTCTGGGGCTTTGACTATTACGGGGACACGAACGTCGTCGATGTGTACGTCCGCTATGTCCGCAAGAAACTCGGAGGCTCTTGGATTCAGACGGTCCGAGGCGTCGGCTATATGCTGAAGCGTGGTGAATAAGGTCAACAACCCACCACTTAACGAACTGACGGTCCGTTTGAAGCGGGGGCTTGCGTCCGTCGAGGACTCGACGGCGCCTCTACCCTCGTAGAGTGCGATTACGCTCGTTCCTGCCCGGTAGTGCGGACGGCGCTAGTGCACCTCCTACCTTCGCGTGGCGGAACATCGGGACGGTTGACCTCGCCCCTGCCACGGGAATCATGCTCCCATGGCACCTGCACCGATGTGTTCGATGCCTTTCCGGTGCAGGTTCATCGCGCCGACCCGGTCGTCGTTCGAACGGTACCGGCAGTTCTTGCATTGGAAGAGGTGCAGCTTCTTGTCCCGATTCGCCTTCTCGGTGTGCCCGCATGTCGGGCAGGTCTGGGAGGTGTGTCTCGGGTCGACGACGATCACCCTTTGCCCGTTCAACGCGGCCTTGTACGCGAGCATTTGACGGAACTGGTGGAACGCCCACGACACGGAGACGTAGCGGTTTCTCGCACGCACCTTCTCTGTGGCGGCACGGATGCCGGTCAGGTCCTCCAACACGAACAGCGTGCCCCTCGGGTGTCGGTCGACGAGTGCCTTCGTGACCTGATGGTTCACATCGGTCACATAACGGTTTTCTCTCGAGCCGAGCTGTCTCAGCCGCTTGCGGGCCGATGGGGTCTGCCGTCGTTGCAGCTGCTTGCGGGTGGCCTTGAGCGTGCCTCGCTTGTGCTTCACCGTTCTTCCGTCGTAGAAGGCGGTCTCGCCCTGGCTGTCGTACGTGACCGCCAGGAAGTTGATGCCGAGGTCCACGCCGACGACGTTGGTGACACGGGCGTCGTCGAGTTCGGGGAACGCCTTCGTCACGGGGATGTGCAGGAACCATTTCTCGTGTTTGCGCACCAGTTTGGCTGTGCCGAACCGCCACGTCCCGTTGAAGTACCGTCTCATGCCCTTGCGCGCATAGTCCAGCTTGATCCGGCCGTCCAGCGTGTTCACGCTGAACCGGTCCCGTGTGAGCGAGTAGTCGCGGTTCCAGACGAGGTCGTACTCGGGACGCTTGAACTCGACCCGGGACCACGCGTGCCCGTTCGACCTCGCCGACTTGTACCGGGCGACCACCGTCTTCATGACCGACTGGGCCATCTGGCTCTTCAGGCCGAACCGTTGCCGGATCTCGGCATAGTGCGCGTCGTTGAGGCTCGCCTGGTTCAGGTCCCCCGTCTCGAAGACGTGACCCGACAGCCAGTCACAGGCCGACCGGTACGCGTCCATCGTTGCCCTCAGAGTAGCGGCTTGAGAGTCTTGGATGTAGATTTGTATTTTTGCAGTGATTGTAGACATGGTACTCACCACCTTTCGCTACATAAACGATACCCGTTTTTTTAGCGGAAAATGAATGGACTTAACTCATAGAAGGGAGGAGGCAAGGTAGGAGTTCATAAGCGGTTATCATGCACATGTTTAGCATGATTGTGTCCCATACCGAAAATGATGGAAATTCCTCCCCCCACTAATCGTCGGGCTGTGCCCGGGACACGATTGAAGTAGGGGTATCCTTGCCGATTAAAGATGAAGCTACGGACGAAAATCGCCTTGGCGATGGCGGGGTTCATGTTGTTCCTCTTAATCACCTCGTTCGGTGTCGCTTGGCTCGTCTCGCGCCAACAGATCGTCGACGCCCGCTATGACGTCTTGCGCCAGGCGCTCAGCTTGCTCGAGGAAGACGAGCGGAACCAACAAGCCGTCTTGTCGTTGCACGAGGACAGTGTCGTGCTCGAACGGCAAGCGAACGACGATTGGGGCATCATCGGCGGCCAGGCCGAAGAGAGTTTACGTTTTCCCGTCAACTTCGGAGAACCGGCGCTCGTCGATGATTGGTTCGTCATCGCGACGTCGAACGGGCTCGGCTACGCGTTTCAAGACGCGGCTGTGAGCGAGACGCTCCAGACGCTGGCCACGATTTTTCTCATCATTTTCTTGATTGCCGTGGCGATGACGTTCCTTGGTAGCCTATGGATCGTCAGGCAAGGGCTCGATCCACTCCGCCGTCTCGAGTCGACGATGGAACGGATCACCGAGTCGGGTACGCTCGAGACAATCGATGTCGGGACGAACCGAGACGAGGTCTCGACGCTCGCGACCGGCTTCAACCAGATGATTGCCCGGGTCGAAGGATCGATGGAGCAACAGCGCCGCTTCGTCGCCGATGTTTCACATGAACTGAAGACGCCGCTCACCGTCATCGAAGGGTACGCCAAACTGCTCCGGCGCTGGGGACAGAGCGACCCGGCCGTTCGTGACGAGGCCATCGACCACATTTTGACCGAATCGCGGCAAATGCGCGAGGACTTGATTGAACCGATGCTCGAACTGAGCCGATTCTCTTCGCTCAAAGAAGTGGAGACCGAGGCGATCGGATTGACTGAGCTGGCCGAACAATTGACCGAACGGTTCGAACGATCGCACGGTATCCATGTTCCGATCGAGGCAATGGGGGAGTGGCACGGTCATCGCGATTCGTTGCAACGGCTCGTAGTCATCTTCATCGATAACAGCTTGAAGTATGCGACTGACACGCGCGTGACGATGACGCCGGACCGCATCGAAGTACGCGACCATGGGACGACGCTCAATGAGGAGGACCGGGCACGGTTATTTGACCGGTTCTATCGACTCGATGAGGCACGGGACCGGAGCGGCAGCGGACTTGGTCTCGCCATCGCCAAGGAAGTGGCGGACTTGAACGGTTGGACGGTCGGCAGTTATGCGAACGCGCCGGACGGCAGCGTCTTCTACGTCACAAAATGACAAAACTTTCGCAGATTCTCATCATTTTCTAATGGAATCCTCGTGGTGCTCTAAGGTCACCGTTCTATGATGAAGATGTAGAACAAGTTCACCACATGAAACGAGGAGGAAACATCATGAAATTAATCGGATGGATTTTAGGAGTCGGGTTGGCGGTACTAGCCGTCGCCGGAATCGGGTTGTATGTCGCGAACGACAAGACGGACACGGTCATCGTCCCACGCGCGGTCGATAGCGTGAACAGCGGAACCGATGATGCCGCAGACGATGCGCAAGATGATGCGAGTCAAGAAGCAGCCACTTCGTCAGAAGGATCAGCATCGAACGATACGCCGGTCCGTTCGGTCGATGACGATGATTATGAATTGTATGGTACCCTCGTCAGCCTATCAGACCGTGACGTGACGATCAGCTTCAGCGGTAAAGAATCGACGTATCCGCTCGCGGCCCGTCATGAGATTGACGACGACACACCGAAAGCCGGTGACCGCGTCAAACTCGAATTCAATCAAAACGAGGAAGTGAAGGAAGTCGACCGTGAAAGTGACGACTTCGACATTTACGGCACGTTCGTCAGCCTGTCGGATCGTGACGTGACCATCGAACGTGATGGCAAGTCAGAGACGTTCAAACTCGCGAGCCGCTACGAGCTTGACGACGAGGCGCCAAAAGCCGGTGACCGGGTCAAACTCGAGTTGAACCTTCAACAGCAAGTGAAAGAGATTGAACGCGACGATGACCGGGATGACCAAGACGATCAAGATGATCAAAACGACGATCAAAATGATGACGACCAAGATGACGACCGTGACGATGATCAAGATGATGATCGCGACGACGACTAAAAAAATGCCACGCAAGTGGCATTTTTTGTTTATTCTTCTAACAAGAGTCGTAATTATTATTGTATGATAAGGTGAAAATGAAAATTTTAGGCGATTCAAACCAAATAAATGTGA
Organism: Exiguobacterium sp. s36; assembly: GCF_018618345.1. Classification (NCBI taxonomy): domain Bacteria; kingdom Bacillati; phylum Bacillota; class Bacilli; order Caryophanales; genus Exiguobacterium; species Exiguobacterium sp. s36. The sequence goes on along the minus strand of NZ_JACSLW010000001.1, from coordinate 965,673 downwards.
AAGGAGGGGACGGGATGAAAAACGTCATCGGACTGATGAGTATAGCCGTCATACTGTTAAGTGGATGCGGGACGAATGAAATCAATGCGCTCAATTTACGACCGCTGTCGACGTATGCGATTCAACAAGACCAAGACATTCCGTTGACGTCTGCGTTGAAGACGCGACTGTTGAATTACTGTGAGCGGCAACCGACAGACGTGTTGCCGACGCGTCGGGCCGAATTGGCGGCCATCACATTCCGCCACCCCTTCTATGACGAATTAGGTAGCAAGACCGTCAAATATTGGCGGAGTGGGGACGAGCGTTACGTCTCTTGTTTGAACAGCAACGAACAAAATGAGCGCGTCTTCCGTACCGATGGAATCGAGGCGTTCGAGTCCGCGGCCGGTTCAGGGCCGAGGGAGGTCGATGTCGGGAGCACGTTATCGTTCATTCCTGAACCAGACGTCACGACCGTGGCGCGCGCCTTCGCGGTCAATGAGACGCATGAGACGATTGTTCCGGGTTCGGTCTTCCGGTATCACACACCGGACCGTGGTGCGCTTCATGTCACCTATCACGTCTATCAAGACGGTGCCGAGGCAGGACAGTTGATTGAGCCGGGACTGTTCGTCTTCGAGAGCGGTAAGAATGAAGGCGTGGCGTTCTTGACCCAGTTGGCCGATCAACGGATTACCCTCCAGATGGGTACAGAACAGGCGTGGGACCGAACCGTGTTACCCGGTTCGCTGTCAAGTGAGTACGTGCAAATTGACTCGATGGAAGCCGTCTTCAATTTAGATGCCGAAGGACGTAGGCTCTTGAAACGAATCGTGCTCGCGGATGAGCCGATCGAAGACGTCTCGGAGCAGGATTCGGCCGTCTTATCGACTCGTTATGATACCGTAATCGAGGTATGGGGGACCGTTCAACGACCAGGAGCCGGTGAATTGACGATCACATCGGAGCAAAAAGAGGCGATGCGGTTGGCGACGTACGAGACGGAGACGAAGACGGCCCACCTCGGAGGCCCGAACACGCGCGAACTGTTCGAACTTTTGTCCCGCGTGAAGACGACGAGTGCCGCACCGACGGGCGAACGACGTGGGACGCTCGCGTTATATGAGCAGTTGACCGAGCAACGGTTCGACGTTTGGATCGAGGAAGGGAGGGATACCCTTCAACTGATGGACGTCGAGACGAAGCGGGTCTATTTGATTGATCAACTGGAATTAGAGGGATTGCTAGACACTTACATATGAGCCAAAACTAATTCTTTTCCCGTTTCATGACACTTTCATGTCGTGAGACGGGTTTTTGTTGTCAAATTGACACTATGTTTTCGTAAAAAACTATCCTATAATTTTTTTTGCGAAGGTTCAACATTACATACACGAATCCGATACATCCATAAAACACACAGCACTAACCTTCTCGTCATTTGAATATAAGAAAAGGGGGAGCAACGAGACACAACTCCATTCAACCATCATCGTCCGTCACCACGTTTTGTCAGTCATCAGGAGAGGAATAGGTAGTGAAATTGAAAAAGTTAATTATGTCTCTAACGGTAGTGTTGTTGATTGTTAGTCTGAACATGTCTAAAACGGGGGCACAAACCATGAACCCACTCGACGGTGTGAAGAACTATCAAGTGTATTATGGCCATCCAACGGCAGCGATTTTGAAAGATATGCAAAACTATGACCTCGTCATCATTGAACCGCTCCATTATACGAAAGCGCAAGTGGAGCAAATCAAAGCACGCGGGACAAAAGTACTCGGATATATTAGCGTCATGGAAGTCGCGACATGGAACACGGGTCTCATGTCAAAACTTCAGTCAGGTGACTTCTTTACGCGTAACGGACAACGTGTCCATTACTCGGAATGGGATTCGTACTTGACGAACATCGCCTCACCGCACTTCCAAGGGTTGCTCCTCACGGAAATCCAGAACCAAGTCGTCGCCAAAGGCATCGATGGCGTGTTCATGGATACGGTCGGTGATATCGATAACGAACATTTGAACAATCCGACCGTGCTCAAGCAGCAACGTGACGGACTCGTCAACTTCTTGAAGCAAGCACGGGCCCGCTATGGTGAGATCGCCATGGTCCAAAACTGGGGCTTTGACACGTTGGAAACGTCAACGGCACCTTACGTTGACGGCATCATGTGGGAGAGTTTCAACGCCGACACGATCAAGAGCGACGCTTGGTCACAAAACATGATTAAGAAATTACAAGCGGTCGACGCGAAGCATTCGGTCAAGACGCTCACGATTTCGACACGTCTTAGCGCGGACAGCCACAAGCTCGCCAAAGATTCTGGCTTCATCCATTTCCACGAAGCGGATGCTTACGTGAACTGGAACGCAGGTCTCGTGACGCGCACACAGGATACGGCGCCGGCACCGGTCGCAGTAGCACCGACGACGAAGCCAGCTACGACGACAACGACGAAGCCAGCTGAAACGACAACGACGAAACCGGCT